>CAILKC010000793.1 GCA_903834675.1 uncultured Victivallales bacterium
CAAGGGGGCGTTTCGGGCGCCCAGGGCAACGCCTTGGGTACCCGTCCACAGCGAAGATTGAGCCCTGAAGGGGCGGACCATGCGACCTCGGTGCGAAGGTAGGGTAGATGGCTCGCCCCTACAGGGCTCAAACCCATAACCTTCTATTCCCAGGGCGTTGCCCTGGGCTGGTATGGCAGCGCGCCTTCAGCGCTTCAGACGGACTCTCTTATTGCACAGGTCGGTTTTTATTCTGGTATGTCCGGCCGCCAAGCCGGGGGCTGGACTGAACCCTGAACCCTGAACCCTGAACCCTGAACCCTGAACCCTGAACCCTAGGACCTGAGAAGTCACCATGAAACAACGTCTCGCGCTCCTCTGCATGGCCACTCTGGGCGTCACCGGCTGGGCGGATAACTGGTGCCAGTGGATGCCCGATTCAAGCACGATCCTGGGCTACGCCAACGTCAAGGCCGTACGCGGTACCCCGCTCATCGCTCAGCTTATCAACGGTACCGACAACGTCAGCAAGTTCACCAGCGCCATCCGCGAATGGACCACCGTCGACCTCGATTCCGTCACCGATCTCTGGTTCGGCGTCGCCGGCAAGGACAATGCCATGTTCGTCTTGCAGGGAAACTTCAACCTCAACACCATCCGCGGAGTACTCGGCGGCATTGAGAAATTCCACCTCGAAACCCCGCCCAACGCGGAGTTTATGGTGACCATGCCCGACGACAAGAAGCCCGGCAAGTTCAACGCCGCGGCCTTCCTCAGCCCCACGATCCTGGTCTTCGGTCCGCCCGCCCTGGTGCAGGCCTTCCTCGAGAATGTCAGCCAGAAGCGCGCGCACGCCCGGCTGGCGGACATCAGCGCCCTCGATAAGCCAACGCACCTGCTCGAGTTCGTCGTGCTCAAGTTCCCCAATGAGGACGGCAAGACGCCCCGCTTCATCACCGAGAACACCCGTTGCCTCCGCCTCGGCATCGATGCTGACGAGGCCGTCACCGCGCAGTTGGAGATTCAGCCGGTCAAGCTCGAGATGGTAGCCGCCCTGGCTCAGTTCGGCACCGGCCTGGTTGACCTGATCCACCTCATCTCGCCTGACCAGATTCCCCTGCGGGGACTGCCGCGGGTCATCCTGGACAATGCGAAGGTGACGTCGACCAAAGAGGCCGTGACGCTGACCAGCAGTCTGCCGCTGGAGCTGGTGCGACCCTTGATCGCCAGCAAGATCACGCCGGCCGCCCCGCCGCCACAGGCCCCGCCGCAGCCAGCCAAGCCGTAACCCCCGAGCACGAGGGGCCGTTCGACCCGGAACTGCCGCTCAAGCTCTATCTCATGACCATCGCGCTCCACCGCGCCGCCAGCGGCACGGCCGCCAAGCCGAACACGATGACGCCGTCATTCAGGCCCTGCCCGACCCTCGCCCGGCGTCCAAGCAGGCGCAGGCGTGCCACGGACGCCACAGGCAGCCTCAGACTTCCGGCTGCGGCGCGAACCACGATGGACCGGGGGTAACCCCCTTGGCGTAGCGGTTGTCCGGGGTACACATGGGACCGCAGTTGCAGTAGTAGGTGGCGTCCTTCTCCGGGTTCATGGGCATCCCCAGTTCAGCGGCGAAGAGGGCCCACATCTCTACGGTCTCCAGGCACAGCGAGATCGGCAGGGTCGGGCTGTGTTGGCGGATCTTGTCGATGAGGAACTTGAACATGTAGGCTCGGGCGTCGTGCGGGATCGGCTGACCGCCGCCACCGCTGAAACCGCGGGCGGCCAGGAACGGCGCCGCGCTCTCCATGGCGGCGACAAACTGCGGGTCCAGCAGCCCGAAGTCCAGGCAGGACTTGGCCTCTTCGATACTCATCCAGCCGAAGGCACACAGGGTGATCACGTCCGGCTTGGTGCGCGCAAAGAGCCGTTCGATGACTTCCGCGTTCTCCGCCCGCCAGTTCCGCACCGGTAAGATGGGCGAGAAGCGGTAGCGGACGGTGTAGCCGGCCTCCTGGCATTTGCGGGCCGCCTCAATGCGCTGGTCCCAGGGCGCCGTCTCCTTCTCGATCTCGGCGCTCTGAGTGCGCGCGCTGAGGCTCCACTGAATGATCGTCTTACCCCGGTGATCGAGAGCGAGAAGATCGTCGATGTTGTCGCTCTTGCCGGTGTAGATCTCCAAGTACTTGTCCGGCTTGTTGGCGAAGTACTCGACCAGGAGTCGGGATGCGCCCCACTCGGGCTCGAAGCAGGAGACATCGGTGATGTTGTCCCACTTGTAGAGCCGCTGGTTCGGCGCTTTGGCGCAGATCTCGTCCAGGTGCTGAACGTAGGTCTCCATGTTGACGAACAGCCGGTTGACCCCGCCCAGATTGCAGTAGGCACAGCGGAACGGACAGCCGTAGACGCTGTGCAGTTGCCAGGCCGACTGGCAGACGCAACCCCGGCACTTGCGCCGCCAATCCGGCTCGCCATCGCCACGCCAGATATGGGTCATGAAGCCGCCCAGGTCCCGGATTCCCAGGTTCGGATAGCGTTCCCGGAAGCGCCGGGCTTCATCGTCAGGCAGGAACTTGGCGGTGGTCAGGACCAGGTCCGGATCGCGCGGGTTCACCATGGCGCCCCAGCGCGGGACGTTGCCCCAGCGCTGCGGCGCAATCTCGTTCAGCTCAGCGTAGGAGATCCGTTCGGCGACGGCGCCTTCCACTCGACTCAGCAGCCGTTCCACGCAGGCCACGGCGCGGGCGTCGGCAAAGACATCCTCGGTGACGTAGACTTTCTCCGGTCGCAAGGTCTTGAACATCCACGCTCTCCAGGGTTATGCGTCGCAGTCTGGCATGCAGCTCACGCTCCTATCGTAAGGCCGCGTTCCCGGTTATCCAGTGACCGCCAATCCGTGCCAGGCGCAGCCGGGGCCGCCTGGAGGGCGAAGCTCCGGCCGCCGCGACCAGCGGGAGCGGGGGTTCCGGTTGGGCGGCCAGGCGAACCATGTCGCGCGCAACCTCAGGTGAGTTCTGGTTGCTGCAACTGGGCGGCAGCGTCAGCGAGCAAGGCCATCATAACGGCGTGCTCCTGGCGGAGCTTACGAGTATCGCCTTCTGCCTGCGGGTTCATGTGGCGGGCATGGCTCCTGGGCAGGCGCGGCCTCGGCTGTCGCTGACCCCAGCGCGGCGGATGCGCCTGACGGTCTCCCTCATCTGCTCCACGATCTTCACCTTCTCAGGAAAGGGCAAGGCGGCCAACTCCAGACGGCGCTGGCGTTTGTCTTCGAGGATATGCTGCGTGAGCGTGCTCATGGCGGATCAAGATAGCGGGATGCAAAGCGTTGCCAAGTCGGCTTCATGCCGTGTCGTGCCAGGATGTCGTCCAGCCGGGCAGGATCAGCCACCCCGGATTCGACGAAGGCCACCAGGCGCGCGTGGTCTTTGGCCCGGCCGGTCTGAACCGCGATGGCCATCAGGTGCTCTGCCGACATCACCCTGGCGGGCACGCCCTCGTAGTCCACCGTGCGGGCCTGTTCCACGGCTTCCCTGAGCAATGGGGTCTCGGCTGGCAGGAACTGCACCGGCCAGTTGCCGATGACCACGGCATCACCTTCGGGCCGGTGACCGCGTGCCCTCAGAAAGTCATAGATCGGAGTGAGTGTGAGAATCAGGGGTTCGTGGCGGAAGACCACGAAGATGTCGAGGTCAAAGGTGGACACCGGCTCCAGGTAGAACGTGGCCCCCATCGCTCCGCCGATGGCCGCAGAGAGGATCAGTCCTTCGCGTTCAAGGTCGTTGATGGCTTGCAGGGCGAGTTTCATGGGTTGTGCACAATCTGTTTGACCGCCTGACGGGCCTGCACCAGAAGTCGGTCCGCGGCGGCTCGGGGTTGAGCCACACCCCGAGGGCACGGGCGGAGCCACCGGCCCAATAGCAGCATCGTTCAGCCCTGGCCACCCAACCCTGCTGACACCAGTTCGAATGTGAGTGAAGCCAGTTCCCGCATCGTCGCAACTGCGACCTCAGCGTTGCCGCGGGGTACCTCGCAGCATAGGTACCCGCCGGAGCCTTTCTTCGGGCTCCATTGCAGTTGCAGGCCACCGGCCAGCGTGCGTCCGCTGAACTTCATGACGGCATCTGCCAGCTCCGGTACGTTTGCCTCAACATGGAGCCCGATTTCCACGGATTCCTTCAGATTGCCGAAGGCATAGTGCACAGACTCTGGCCACGCATCCGGGCGGATGGTGCGCCAGACCTTGCCGGTCCCGCGCACCTTCATCCCGTCTTGCGCCACGCGGTCCCAGGCGTCAAGAGCTATCTGGAAGTCCGGCGCGATCCCGTCCGACCGCTCGCCCTGTGCCGCATGGATGAGTCTGTCGTCGCCACCGATGAGCACCCGGGACATCAGGATCTTCCCTCCGTCGAACTTCGCGATGGCTACCAGCCGGGACTCGGTGTCGCTATGGTCGTTGTGATGCCTGACGTTGCGTTCGATGTCTTCGTCGGCACTGTCGACCGCAACGATAATCCTCACCCTACCGGCACGCAGGTGTGCACCGCACCGCTTCTTCAGGACTGCCAGACGACTCTCACCTGCCAACTCCTCAAGTGCGCTGCTCAGACGACCTCGCACACGGTCGTCAAGTTCGTCGAAGGTCAGACGTGAAAGGTCCGATGCGTAGTCGATGGCTTGCGCAAGCACCTCGCGCCGGGTCACGTTGCGGGCCAGCTTGACCTCGACAGCCACAGGCACGCCGTCGGCATCGACGAGGAGGAGGTCCAGGCTGCCCGCGCCAGGAAGGGGCACTTCCCGCTGCACCAGGGCAACCGGCGGTTCTCCGTCACGGATGAGCAGGCCGGGACTCTCCGCAAGGCATTCCTGCAGTTCCCGTTCGTCCAGGAACTCCTCAGCGGACAGCCGCACGCTCCCTTTATCGCTCCGCATGTAGACAGCCACGGGCGGTCCTCCTACGCGATTGACCGTTAGCCTCACCCTTTGACGGCAGCCCTTCGACTCCCAGAGCCCTGCAGGCGGGCATTCAGCCTGCCTCCCGATTTGACCATAGTCGCTTTGGAGGCGGATGCAACGCAGGAAGCCCTGCCCGAGTGCGCAGCAGACGCCATCGCGGCGGCAGGCTCTCGACTGCGTCCAGCCGACCGGGCAAAGCTCCCGAACCGTCCGCCTCGGCAAGACCAGCGGTTGGTCCACGGGGAGCGGTGCGGTGTCCCCCAGGTCGCGCAACCGATGCCGTTGGAACGCCGGCTGGTTCGTTCCCCCATTGCCTCCGTGGCTACCGCGCGGTATCCTGACAGCGGCCCCTGGGATGAGCTGTCGCCCCCAGTGAACCACGCCCGACCAACACGCCGCGAGTGCGCAGCCAGGTCTGCGCGTTGGCGGAGGACGTCACCGTCAGGTCGTTCAGCAGACTGGACAAGGATACGCCCCATGACACCCGGTCCCACGATCATCCGCAAGTGCTCGGTGTGCGGCAAGCTCATCGCGCAGCGCACCATTGCGTCCGGCAACACCTGCGGAGCTCGGTTCTGGACAGATGGAAAGAGGGAGGCACCCATGCTTCCCGAGCGGTTGTGGCTGGTGAAGTGCCAACACTGCGGTGCGGTGGTCTGGATCGATGAGCAAGATGAGGTCGGAGAAGTCGTTCCCTGGGGAGCTGCTGATGCCAAGTTCGACGGTGCTCTACCCTATGAGCACCCGTCTTTCGCGGACTACCTCGCAGTTCTGGGAAGTGGGCTGTCCGATAGCCGGAAGCAACGCTACCTTCGACTCAGTGCATGGTGGGCCGGGAACGATACGCGCAGGCGAGTGAATGGTGCCTCAGCTTTGAACGCCGACGAAGCCGCGAACCTTCGCGCCTTCATGGCGCTCTTGGACGACTCTGACGAAAATGACCGGCTTACGAAGGCAGAGGCCCTGAGGGAACTGGGCGAGTACCCGAAGTCTTTGGAGCTTCTGTCCGGACCGTTCCGCGAGGGATTGGCTCGGTCCGCATCCATAGTCAGGGATCTGGTAACTCAGAGGACCCCGCTGGTGAAAGAGATGGACTTGGGTAGCTGAATCGCGGCTGCGGGGTGGAGCCGTTGTGACCATGACTAACGCGACCCTTCAGGCCGCGCGGCACGTTGCACTATTCGCTACCCAGGCATGCGACCTGGGCTGAGGGATTCCGGCCCTTCAGGCCTGCGGACTGGGGAGCGCGCTGCGGGGGGCAGATGCGACGATGACAGCGGGATGCGCCAGCGGCACTGCTCGCCTGGCTTCAGGCCTTCGGTTTGATGAACAGCACCTCGGCCTGCTTGATCCAGCCGGACCTGAGGTCGACGCGGAACCAGCCGTCGCTGTTCTTCGGGTGGAAGAGGGTGGGTGAGCGCTTGCCGAACTCTTGGAGGTCGTGCTGGGCCCAGGTGCGGCCGCCATCGAGCGAGATGATGAAGCCGGTGTTCATGGGCGAGGCCGGGGCGCAGTGCGAGGCCAGGATGACGTTGTCCTGGATAAGCATGGCGCCGGATTCGACATCCGGGTTGAACAGCAGCGTGTGCTTGCTGCGGTCGCCGATGTCGGCCGGGGCGCAGCGGAAGATGCCCCGGTCGTAGGGCTGGGGGCCGTTGGAGTCGCTGATCCAGTACAGCATGCCATCGACGAAGCTGATGCCGCCGGCCTTGTAGCGCGAGTTCAGGTGATCCGAGATGATGACCTTCCAGTCCCAGCGGTCCCGCTTGGCGTCGTAGGTGCCGCGCAGCCAGTGGCACTCGAAGCCTTCGGGGCGGTCGCCGTCGCCGGTGCAGGTGTAGAAGGCATTTTCGGCAGGGTTGTAGGCCACCGTGTGGGTGTGGCGGCAGATGACTGGGTTGGCGGGATCGCCGAGCAGCGCGCCGGTCTTGCCGCCACCCTCGGAACCATCGTCCCGGAAGTAGGGGTTCTGCCCGAAGGCATAGGCGATCTTGACGGTGTGCCCTTGGTCGGTGGAGTAGTAGAGGTTGACCGGGGTGGCGCCGCCCAGGACGTTGCAGTAGTTCCCCCAGACCAGCATCTCGACGCCGTTGACCTCCCACGAGTTGACGCCCGAGAGCGTGTGGAAGTACCAGCCAGGACGGTCCGGGTTTTGCGCGCGGTGCGGCAGGTAGTCGGTGCCATCGGCATGCTTGACCGTGATCGGCTCGACCCTCTTCAGCTTGTCCGTGCCGAGGTACAACTTGGCGCCGGTGCCGAAGACGATGTTGCCATTCTTCAGGATGCAACTGAAGGTGATGTTGTGGGCCTCGGGGAAGGCGGCGCGGTAGGGCCAGGTGCGGCCGTTGTCCTCAGAGAGGAAGACCTTGCCGTCCGCATGACCGAAGGCCAGGCTGTCGCGCTGCGAGTCGATGTAGGGGCCTTCCGGCTGCAAGCGATACCAGAAGTGCTCGGTCGAAGCGATGGGTTGTGGCGCTGCCATGAGTTCCTGCCTTTCCTTGAATGAGAGTCTCGGGGGGCCCCGCTGACGGGTGCTGTCTGAAGGCTCTAGCGCCCTGGATAGTAGGGTGCCGCCGACTGCGGGTACGGCCCCGCTGCCAGGGCGGTGGCCAGAGCCTCGCTGAACTGGTCCACGGAGAAGTAGCAGCTGCCGTGACCTTTGAAGCGGATGTAGTCGAAGTGGATGCCGTCGAGGTCGTAGTTCTTCAGGCAGTCCAGCATCACCTCGCGCTGGAATTGGCGCACTTCCGGCTTGCCCAGATCATACCACAGAGGCCGGGTCCGGCGCCCGGTCTTGAGCTCCCAGTCGGGGTGCTGCGCAAAGACGAATCCGGGGTCGCCCCAGCCGTAGCTGCCGTTGACGAACCAGGCATGGACGTGGATGTCCTTGGCGTGGGCGGCCGTGACCAGCGCCCCCAGCGGGTCATAATCGGCGGGCGTATCCTTCATCAGAGGAGCCAGGGTGGTGCGGTAGGCTGCCTGGCCGCCGTTGTACCAGACCAGCACGTAGATGGCATTCAGGCGGGCCGCCGCGAGGCGTTCCACGGTCTGCGTCAGTGCCGTCGGCGTCTGAATGGCGCGGTAGTTGGCCCAGACGGCACGCTGCTCAGGCTCGGCGGCAGAACCGAGCGCCGCGAGCGCCAACCCCCCGAGCAGCGTCGCCCCGCAGCGCAGACGGCCGACCGCCGGACCGGCAAGGACTCTGCTCATGACCGCTGACTCCTGCTGGGCTCGAACTGCCCGCTTACACCCGCCACCCGGGGCCCCAAGATCGCCGCCTCAGGCGGGGGCGCACAACTCCGGATCAGAACGTAGTCCATCTCGTTCACCCTTGCCACGGCGTAACGACTCAGGGGCGCAGGTCAGTTCCGTAGGGGTTTTTGTTTCGATCGTCTCCGCGTCCTGCGAGCAGAACGGGTCCCTTTACTCTTGGGGGAGACTGCCGGCGGGACGTGTCGCGAATGCCAGACGGCGCGGAGCGCTGAAAGCGCGGCCATTCCTCAGCCCAGGGCAGCGCCCTGGGAATGGAATCCAAAACGAGATTGAGCCCTGCAGGGGCGGCATACCGACAGTCCACG
>CAILKC010000794.1 GCA_903834675.1 uncultured Victivallales bacterium
AGGAACAGGCCAGCGGGCGATACCGGATCCGCGGCCTCATACTGCGCCGTGGTCTCGTGGTGCGCCGTGATGCTCGCGTGCAGCGTCTTCGACCAGCCCGTGAAGACCCATCCTATATCTGGAACCACCGCCGGCGCTTCGGGGGCCGGGGCGCCATGGTCGATCCTCGTCGTCACCGCAGGGGTACCACCAGCCAGGACTCCACTTTCCCCTGGCTGGAAACTCACCGTGTAGGTCGTGCGAATGAGGATGTCCCGGTTCGCGCCCAACGAGTGCAGCGCCCCGGGCAGCGGCAACGCCAGCGCTGCAAGGTTCCCCGCGGGGTCCCGGATGACGCCGCCGTTCGCAACGAGGGCATCTGCACCGGTGTAGTCAAGGTCGGCGCTGCTGTGCTCAGCCGCAACGGTGTACTGGAAGCTCAGCGTCGCCGTGCCGCTGCCGCTGGCGTAGCCCGCCACCGCGTCCGTCGCGCCTGTCTCCAAGCTCAGGCTCGGCGTGCCGGTCACAGTCACCGGTTCGCTGAAGGTGACTGTGATAGCGATCCCCACACCCGCTCCATAGATCCCGTTCGCCACTGTCGAAGTGACGTCTGCCACCACCGGCGCGGTGTTGTCCAGCAGCGCCTGCACCGTAGTCACGGCGCTTTCGTTACCCGCCGCGTCCTTCGCCTGCACATGTAGGTAGTACAAGCCGTCGCCGCCGGCCTGTGTGGCTGTGGTCACGGTTCCGTAGGCCCCGGTCGGTGCCCCGGTGGAAACCGTGTCGATCAGGTAGCGGTAGGTGATGGCCTCTTTGGCACTGCCCCAGGCCCAGGTCTTGCTCTTCCTCGGCACCCCGTCATTGGCCAGGCCGGTCACGGTCGGGGCGGTGTTGTCCAGCAGCACCGAGACGGTGGCCACCGCGCTCTCATTGCCGGCGCGGTCCCTGGCCTGGACATGCAGGTACCAGGCGCCGTTGGCGGTGGTCTTCGTGGCGCTGGTTGCCGCGCCGTAGGCGCCGCCGGGAGTGCCCGTGGGCGCCTGGTCGATCAGATACCGGTACAGCAATACGCCGTCCGCATCCGTCCCGCCCCAAGTCCAGCTCTTTTCTTGCAGCGGCCCCGGAGCGTCTGCCAGACCGGTCACCACCGGGGCGGTGTTGTCCAGCAGCGCCTGCACCGTAGTCACGTCGCTCTCGTTACCCGCCGCGTCCTTCGCCTGCACATGTAGGTAGTACAGACCGTCGCCGCCGGCCTGTGTGGCTGTGGTCACGGCACCGTAGGCCCCGGCAGGCACGCCACCGAGAACCGTGTCGATGACGTACCGGTAGGTGACGGCCTCCTTGGCACTGCCCCAGACCCAGGTCTTGCTCTTGGCTGGCACGTTGTCGTCCGCCAGGCCGGTCACGGTCGGGGCCAGGCTGTCGTAGACCCGGTTCAGCGGCGGCGCCGCCGTGTTCGGGTTGGTCGCGTCATCCTGGCAGACCCCGGCGACAACACTGACGGTCACCGTTCCCTGGCCCGTGGGCGTTACCACAAACGAGTAGCTCGCCCCAGAGCCAGTAAAGGCGCCCGCCGTACCATTGGTCACCGTGATGTCGCCGACAGTGAAGCCGGTGACGCTTTCGCTGAAGCTCGCCGTCACCGGGATCGGGCTGGTGTTCGTCGGGTCCGGCGCCGTACTGGCCAGCGTCACGGTCGGCCGACCGGTGTCGTAGACCCGTGAGATCGGCGTAGCCGCGCTGTTGAGGTTGCTCGCGGCGTCCTGGCAGACCCCAGCCGCGATGTTCACCGTCACCGTGCCCTGAGCCGCCGGTGTCACCGTGAAGCTGTAGCTCGCCCCAGAGCCAGCAAAGGCGCCAGCCGTGCCGTTGGTCACCGTGATGTCTCCGAGTGTGAAGCCGGTGACATTCTCGCTGAAGCTCGCGGTAAAGGGAATCGGACTCGTATTGGTCGGGTCCGGTGCGGTGCTGGCCAGCGTCACCGATGGCAGCGTCCTGTCGTAGGTCACCGTGTTGTCGGTGCTGGTCGAGGCGGTGTTGAGGTTGCCGGCCGTGTCGCTGGCCTTGCCCGCCACGATGCTCGCGATCACCGTGCCGCTGGTGGTCATGCCGCTCACGGCCACGTTGTAAGTAGTGCCACTGCTGGTCACCGTCGCCGTGGTCGCCCCGGCCGTGCCGCTGAGCGTCACGTCGCCGGTGACGAAGCCGGTCACGGTCTCGTTGAACACCACCGTGAAGTTGATCGGCGAAGCGTTGGTCGGGTCCGCCTGCGCCGCCGCTTGGTTGATGGTCACCGTCGGCGCCACCGAGTCATAGACCCGCGCGAGCGGTACCGCGGCCGTGTTGCCGTTGAGCGCGGCATCCTGACAGACCCCGGCGGCGATGTTCACCGTCACCGTGCCCTGAGCCGCCGGTGTCACCGTGAAGCTGTAGCTCGCCCCGGAACCGGCAAAGGCGCCAGCCGTGCCGTTCGTCACCGTGAGGTCGCTAAGGGCAAAGCCGGTGACACTCTCGCTGAAGCTCGCGGTAAAGGGAATCGGACTCGTATTGGTCGGGTCCGG
>CAILKC010000795.1 GCA_903834675.1 uncultured Victivallales bacterium
AGCGCGACCTGCACGGCATCGGCTACTTCAACCGGGTCAGCCGCGATGCGTTCATCGCCCTCTGGCTAGACCTCGAAGCCGAGGGGTTCGACGGGCTGCAGCGCTGGGCGGCCCCGCAGATGTACTACCGACCCCACGGGCACTGCTGGGCTCGCTATCCGGCCGGCGGCAAGCAGCACTTCAAAGCGGGGACATCGTTGCGCCAGCGGAATGCCTACCTGCTGGGCCCGTACTTCGAGAAAGGCGGCACGGCTGCCCTTGGTCAGTCGCGCGGCGATGTACTGCGGGGGCCGGTGTACGCGGATACGGACGGCGTGACGGTGGTGGAAGAAACGCGGCAGCGGCTTCTCCGGCCGCTGGTGGCCGAGGCGGCGTCGTTGCCCGTTGCCGCCGCCGCCAGGGGTGGCACCCCTCTGGCGCGCCGGGGCGAGAGCGCCGCAGACGCGCTGCGGAAAGCGGCCATCTGGCAGGCTCTGGGCGAGGTCAAGGACGCGCAGTTCTATACTCTTGACGCCAACGTGGTGGACCTGGGCTATGTCTATGATGTACGCCTGCGTGGCGACCTCGTGACCGTGCTGCTGACCATGCCGCATCGTGGCCGCCCCGTGTATTCGTTCATCGGCGACCCGATCCGGGAGCGTCTGCTCGGCCTCGAAGGCATCCGCGAGGTGGTCATTGACTTCACCTGGGAGCCGGCCTGGACGGTGGCGCGCCTGAGCGCTGCCGGCCGACGCACCCTGGGGCTCGGGGGTACGCCGTGACGGCGCCCGCGTCGCCTAGGTCAGCCCCAAGGGGGCGTTTCGGGCGCCCAGGGCAACGCCCTGGGTACCCGTCCACAGCGAAGATTGAGCCCTGAAGGGGCGGACCATGCGACCTCGGTACGAAGGTAGGGTAGATGGCTCGCCCCTACAGGGCTCAAACCCATAACCATTCTATTCCCAGGGCGTTGCCCTGGGCTGGTATGGCAGCGCGCCTTCAGCGCTTCAGACGGACTCTCTTATTGCACCGGTCGAAAAAAAGGTGAACCGCTGCGTGCGCCGCTATTGCGTGGGGTACGTGAACGCGGTATTCTTAACGGCTGACAGTGCGATCTATGTCAGATCGCAGGGCCCGTCTTCAACTGGTGTCATGGTTGAGGATCGGTCCTGACGAAAGCATGACACGAGAGGGATCTGGTTCAGATGGATATCTACGTCGGCAACTTGGCCTACTCCACGGCAGACGATGACCTGAAGACGCTGTTCTCGCAGCACGGCACGGTCGCTTCGGCCCGCGTCGTCATGGACCGTGAGACCGGGCGCTCCCGCGGCTTTGGTTTTGTGGTTATGTCTGAACCGAGCGAAGCGCAGGCAGCCATCAACGCGGTGAACGGCATGGACTTCCAGGGCCGGCCGCTGCGGGTGAATGAGTCGCAGCCCCGGGCTCCCGGTGGCGGTGGCGGTGGCGGTGGCGGTGGTGGCCGCGGCGGTGAGCGCGGCGGCGACCGTCGCGGTGGGGGTGGTGGCGAGCGCTCCTGGTAAGCAGACTCGACGACTCTCAACCAAGGCGCCCGCAGGCTTCCTGCGGGCGCCTTTTCACGTTCTTGTGAGTCACTGTTTCGGTTCAGTGGGCGTGGTCAGTCCGAGTTGACCCTCCACCCAGGGACCCACGTAGGCACGGTAGTCGCCGACGTTCATCTCGTGCCCGTTGAGGGGGCCGTTGAAGAGGCGCTTGGGAGTACGGATTTCGTTGAAGGCGGCATAGACCGAGCTGGGGGAACAGGTGAGGTCGATGAAGCCGGCCGAGACGATGACCGGGCCGGTGATGCGACGGGCGAAATGGGCCGCGTCGAAGTAGCCCGCCATGTCCAGGAAGGGACGCTTTTCCTCATCCGTGTTCCCTTTGACCAAGCGCGGCCAGCCCGGCGCTCGACCTGCCAGGTAGCCGCCGTGGTCGCAGAGCGCCGGGACATTGGCGGCTGCCGCGGTGATGGCGCGGTTGAGGCCGGCCAGGATCAGGGCCGAAGCGCCGCCCTGACTGGAGCCGTCAATCACCAGGTGCTTCCCGTCGTAGTCGGGTCGCGCCGCCAGCCAGGAGATGGCGCGGTCAATGCCGAGGAAGGCGCGCCGAAAGTAGTAGGCCTCGCGGTCGGGGGCGCCATGATGGGAATAGGTGAGGGTGCGGTTGAGTTCCTTGTAGGCGGCTTCGAGGTCTTCCCGGGGCAGGCCACCGACATCGTACGCATGGACTCCCATGGTAAGGGCCAGCACGCCGCGCTCCGCGTAGTTCTTTCCCGACGGGCCGAAGGGGCCAGGGCCTGCCCCGGGGACGCTGACCCAGGCCGGAAAGGGCCCCTTTTGGCCCAGCGGGACACAGAGGAAGCCGTAGATGCGGGTCTCGCCGAGATTGGCGAAGCTGAGGGCATACACCTCGGCCTTGGCGTTACACTGGGCGTCCAGGCGGGTCAGGCGCGGGTCCGCGGGGAGGCTCGCCAGGCGTTTGCGGCCGTCCTCCCAGAACTGGTCGAAATCGGCGGGTTCGACGGTGGCCTTGCGGATGCCTTCGGGATCGAACCCGGCCGCGGCTAGGGCCTGACGGCGTTCCTCTGCCGCGCTGACGGTAACGGTCAGCCGCAGGAAGCCGGGCTGGTTGAGCGTGCCGGACAGGGTGACCGGGCCGGCCGAGAGATCGAGTTCCTTGGTCTCGATGACCCGTCCCCCGTCAAGGGTCAGCACCGCGGTTACCTTGGCGGCGGTGGGGGGCTTGCCGTCGCGTGTCGCCGTGATCGTGAACCGCGCGGTTTCGCCGCACTTGTAGAGCGCCTCTGGTCGGTCGGTGCGAGCCTGGACTAGCCAAGGATCGGGCGGGGTCTGGTTCTTGGGTTCGGCCGCGCCAAGGACGGCGCCGAACAGCACCAGGGCTCCGGCCAGCCATGGAGTCCAGACGCCGCGACGGCGCACTACGTTTCTTACGACCGAGGAAGTTCTCTGCATGTATGCCCCCGTTCCGCCGAAGCTGTGGTTGGCGCGGCAGCGCAGAAAATAGCGCCTACCTGACCGGGTGACTACCTGCCACCTGGATCTTCGCCAGGACTGGGCAAGTGCTTCTCAGGGCTTACGTTGGCGCGCGGTGATGGTGGGGCGCGCCTCGATGGTCAGGACACGGGTAAGGAGTGGCTTCATGAAACTCAGGGCACTGCTGTTGTTGGTACTGGCCTCGGCGGTCGGCTGGGCGGCGCCGGCCTGGCATCAGAGTCTCTATCTGGGCAACGACGGCGTCTGGCAGCAGCGCTTTCCCATCGTCCTCAGCAACCAGGGTGGGCGCGACCTTGCCGGCGAGTCCGTCGAGCTGCGGATCGGCAGCGCCGCCGGCGAGGCGCCGCTGGCGGGGCTTCTGGCGGATGGCCTGCGCCTGTGTACCGAGAACGGCACCGAGTTTCTCTGGGCCATCAACGGCCCCGACGGCAAGCCGGTCCGCCGCGGCCCCGTGCCTGCCGGCAGCAGCCTGTTCGTTCCCGCCGAGTGCCCGGCCGGGGGCGAGACGACGCTCTACCTCTACGCCGATAACCCCACCGCCTGGGCCGTGCCCGATTTCTTCCCGGCCGCCCGAGGCCTGCGCAACGGCGGTCTCGAGGAGGGCAGCGGCGACGTCCCTGCCGAATGGCATCATGACGCGAACGACGACGCGCATCGGACCTTCTGGGTCAGCGAGAACCCACAGGCGGGCAAGCGCTGTCTGAAGACGGTGGTCGCGGACGGCGCCGAGGAGACCTGGATCGCGACGCGGCAGCGCGACATCCAGATACAGGGTGGCGCCACCTACCGGCTGCGGGCCTGGGTGAAGGCAGAGAAGGTCAAGGGCAATGCAGGCTGGTATATCCACGTCGGCAACGCGCAAAACTTCATGCTCATCAGCCCCATGCTCAACGGCGGCGGCGGCTCCTACGATTGGAAGGAGCTCACGGTTGAGTTCAGCGCGCCCGCCGACGCCAATGTCGCGGACCTCGGGACGGTGTTGCGCGGCACGGGGACTGCCTGGTTCGATGAGGTCTCGTTGACGCAAGTGGACGGGGCGGCCGTCAAGGTCACGGCCCGGGTTCTGCCAGCCGAGCGCATTCCGCTGGCGCGTGAGGTGGGGGCTGACGCGCCCTGGCCGAGCGGCGCTGAAGACCAAGGCTGGGACTACCGCTTTCCGGTGCGTGTGCTCAACCTCACCGAGCAGGCGCTGGAGAGCGGCTTTCTGGCCGTCGATCTCGCAGGCGCCGCTGCCCGGCTCAACCGGCGCACGGACGCCGCCAGCGTGCGGGTCATGGACGGCGACCGCTTGCTGGAAGCGCAGCGCCTGGGGGACCTGGTGCTCTGCCGGCAGCGGATCGAGCCGCGGACGCGGCAGACGCTCTACGTGTACTTCCGGGTTGGCGCGCCCAGCGTTACCACGAGTGGCCAGATCGGCGCCCGGCAGTACGCCGCCAATCCAGCGCTGCCGGGCGGCGAGACCCGTGAGGCCATTTCCGGCATGGCCCGTGGCGAGTACATGCGCCTGCTGGAGAGCCCGTTGAACCGGGTCCGCAACCCGAGCTTTGAGCAGGGCGAAGCCTTGCCGGAGGGCTGGGTCGGCAGCGCCGAGGGCCAGCAACCGGCCGGGACACGGATGGAGTCGGCTCCCCCCGGACTCTTTGGACAGCGCGGCGCGCGCCTGGTCATTCCCGCTGACTCCCAGCCGGCGTGGACCGGCTGGCGCCAGGATGTGCCGGTACAGCCCGAACGGACCTACCTCTACGCCGCCTGGCTGAAGTGCGCGGACCTGGTGGGGTCGCTCCAGCTGCATGCGCACTACCGCAATGCCCAGGGGGAGCTGTGTCAGGATCGCCCGCACACCGGCGCCGGGCCCGCCATCTCCGGGACCACGGACTGGACCCTCATCAGTGGCGTGTTCAGTATGCCGCCGGACTGCGCCACCTTCCAACTCCACCTGACCATGCTGGCGACGGGGACGGCAGAGCACGATGGCGTGCTGCTTACCGAGGTCATGCCTGCCCGTCTCGGCGCGCTGGAGACGCGGCTGGCGGCGACGGTGAGCGGGCCGGTGGCCTGGCCGGTGAATGCCGTGGTGAAGGTATTTCGGGATGATACGCCGCCCGCGGTCGTGCCCTCGGCTCGCCTCACCGCCGCGCGCCACGAGCGCGAACCGCTGCAAGTGGCCTTGCGCAGTCCGCAGGCCTTGGGGCAGGTGACGGTGGAAGTGGAGGCGCCGGTCAGCGCGACGGGGGCACGGCTGACGGATATCACGATGGGCGTGGTTGGTTACGTGCCCATCGACAACAAGACGAACTACTACAACTCCAAGAGCCCGGCCTGGCAGCGCAAGTTCCCTGTGGGTGGCAGCGCCTCTGACGGCTGGCCGGGCTGGTGGCCAGACCCTATCCTGCCGCGTCAGAGCTTTGACCTGGCGGCCAACTCCACCCAGCCCGTGTGGGTGACGGTGGCGGTGCCCAAGGAGGCGGTCCCGGGGGACTACAGCGGCAAGATCCGCTTCAGCGCCGCAGGCAAGCCGGTGGCCGAGTTGCCCTTCACGGTGCATGTCTGGGACTTCACCCTGCCAGACGAGATGCATCTCAAGGCGATCTACGACTGCCGTCAGAACAGCGCGGTCTGGCAGGTCCCCGGCCAGTCCGCGGCGGAGACCCGCCGGGAGTTCTGGCGCTTCATGGCCGAGCACCGGCTCTGCCCCGACACCATCCGGCCGGAACCCAGTATCCGCTACCAGGATGGGCAGGTGATCGCGGATTTCGCGGCCTTCGACCAGGCGGCGGCGTACTACTTCGACGAGCTGAAACTGCCCCACGCCTACACGCCCTGGCTCTTCTACGGTTTTGGCTGGGGGCACCCGCCGGCGGAGCGCTTCGGCCAGGCGCCCTACGAAGGTAAGTCCCCCTACGAGGGAGTGGATCGCCGGGTGCTGCGCCCGGAGTTCAAGCAGGCTTACCAGGCCTGTCTGAAGGTCTACTGGGAGCACCTGAAGGCGAAAGGCTGGGAGCGCCAGTGCGTGCTCTACATCTCCGACGAGCCCTTTGATGGCAAGGCGCAGATCCGCGAGCAGATGAAGGCGTTGTGCGAGATGATCCACGAGGTCGATCCCGCCATCCCCATCTACAGCAGCACCTGGCATCACCAGCCGGAATGGGATGGCTACCTGAACATCTGGGGGATCGGCCATTACGGCGTGGTACCGGTGGAGAAACTGGCCCAGCTCAAGCAGGATGGCGCCCGCATCTGGTGGACCACCGATGGCCAGATGTGTACCGATACGCCCTACTGCGCCGTTGAGCGACTGCTGCCGCACTACTGCTTTAAGTACGGCGCCGAAGCCTACGAGTTCTGGGGCATTGACTGGCTGACCTATGACCCCTACGAATTCGGCTGGCACTCCTACATCCAGCAGAGCAGCCAACCGGGCGAGTCGTCCTTCGTCCGCTACCCCAATGGCGATGGGTTTCTCACCTATCCCGGCTCCCCCATCGGCCACCCCGGCCCGGTCACCTCGGTGCGCTTGGAGCAGGCCCGCGAGGGCTGTGAGGACTACGAGTACCTCTACCTGCTGCGCCAGCGCATCGCGGCGGTCAAGGCGACCGGTCGCGATACCACGGCGGCCGAAAAGGCCCTGGCCGAGGCGCAGGAACTGGTCAGCATCCCCAACGCCGGCGGCCGCTTTTCGACGCGGGTCCTGCCCGACCCCGACGCGGTGCTGGCCGTCAAGGAACGCTTGGCAGGCGCCCTCGAAGCCCTGCGCTGAACCGCGGCGGATCGCCTGGAGGGCGGCCCTGCGTGGCCGCCGCGGCGCCGACGCAGCGGCGCCCTCCAACGCCCCTCGTCCGCCGCCGCAAGCATTTTCTACGGCCAATGAATTGGACGCAATGCTATCCCACGGCCGAACCGGACAGCAGCAAAGATCAATTTCACCACGAAGAACATGAAGGACCTGAAGTGGGATGGCCACCACAGAGAACACAGAGAGCACAGA
>CAILKC010000796.1 GCA_903834675.1 uncultured Victivallales bacterium
CGCCGGTCGCGCTGCCGCCGGTCACCGCGTAGTCCACCGTCACCGTCTGGCCGGAGGCCGCGCTCAGCACCACCGCCAGGGTTCCGTGTGTCAGCATCTCGTTGCCGGACGACGTCGCGGCGGTGAACGCCACCGTCGGGGTCAGGTCGTTGTCGAGAATCGTGAAGGTGTGTACGGCGTTCGCACCCAGGCTCGCATTGACCGGGCCCGACAGGGTTACGATCACGGTCTCATTCGCCTCGTCCAGAGTGTCGTTCACCACCGCGATGGCGAGGTTTTGGGTCGTTACACCGGCTGCAAAGCTCAGGCTCCCGGCAGCCAGCGTGTAGTCCACCCCGCCGCCGGTCGCGCTGCCGCCGCTGACCGCATAGTCCACCGTCACCGTCTGGCCGGAGGCCGCGCTCAGCACCACGGCCAGGTTCGCGGAGGTCGCGCTCTCGTTGCCGGAGGAGAAAACCGCCGAAAACGCCACCGTCGGTGCGGGTTCGTAGTCCGCGGGCGCTTCACCTGCGCCGGGATTCGCCGAGTCGCCGGCAACCGCGCCGGCCAGGGCCTGCGGGACGTGGGGGTTGGCATGGGTCCACAGAGCGTTGTCGTTGAGGCCCCCTACATCCGCCTGCACATACAGCGTGGCGACCTGCATCATGCCGCCAAGGGCAAGACATCTCCCGATCAGTGCCAGCGTACGGGGGCCCGTGCGCTGGACTGGGCATTTCCGGATCGCAATCCACATATGTGTCTCTTTTCCCGCACAGATCCCCGGTTGTCTTTCGCCGGGGCGCAGACAACTCAAATTGCAAGGCCACTCGGCTCGGCGGGGGGCCGACGAGATAGGTTCGGCGTAACCACAACGGACGAGCCGGACGACATACTCTACCGTCTAATTCTCATCCGGTTTCCAACGAACGACACCCATGTGGTAGCGCTGATGGGTTGGAACCCGATTGCAGTAGTAGGCTGTTACGATCGTTCCATCTTCGGCTTCAACGCTTGAGGGATAGCCGCCGTCCGTGGCGATCTGGAAATCGACAAGAACACGCGGGGGCTCCCAGGTTCTACCCGCATCGGGGCTGAAGCGCACGCCGATGCCGTAGAGTCCTTGGTTGCGGAGCCCGTAGCTCAAGAGAAGGCGTCCATCGGAAAGACGCAGCAAGTGCCCGGGGTGCTGCATGCCGAGCGTCACCGGGCCGGCCGGTTTCCAGGTTGAGCCGCCATCCGCGGACTCGAACAGCTCTAAGTGCTGATCCCCCAGGGTCCGTGCCGCCGCGAGCAGGCGACCGTCAGGCAAGACCAGGGGCGTGGTCTCGTTCGTCTGGCCTTCACGTAGGGTTCCGCGGACCTGCCAGGTTTGGCCTGCATCGGTGCTGGTGTAGAAATAGACGTTGTGTTCACTCGGCGGGGCCCAGCTATAGATGCAGCTCCCCAGCGTTTGGTTGGGGAGTTGGACGATATCCCCGAACGGGATGAGCTTGTCGGAGGTTCCCGGCCGGGGCGCCACGGCTGCCTGGTGGTTCCACGTCCGGCCGCCATCCTTCGAGCGACAGGCCCACATGGGGAGGATTTCGCCCTGGTGCGGGCTTGAAGGATTTCCGACGGGATTGCGACGACTCCACCCCGAAGCTAGAACGACGAGGCTCCCGTCATGGGCAAGTCCGGCAGCGACATTCATGTTGTCGATGGCGATGTATCGCTCCATCATCCTTCAGTTCCCTTCCTTGGGGCCAGACGTTCAGGGTGGGGGAATGACGACCCCGCCGCGGGCGGCAAATACCCATCGCCTTGTTGTTCGCCGCCCCAGTCTCTGCTCAATATCGAGTACATAGCGTGATCGACAAAGTGGTCGTAAAGCCACTCCGCATCCCTGATGACCCCCTCCCATGTGAAGCCGAGGCGCTCGGGAATCGCCCGACTTCTACGGTTACCGACCGCGGCCGGGATCTGGACTCGGTTGAGTCCGTACACGGCAAAGGCGTGTGAGATCAGAACCCGACAGCACTTCGTCATAATCCCGTGTCCGACAGCCTCACGCGCCAACCAGTATCCGATTTCGACGGACTTGTTGTTCCACCGGATCGGATGGTAACCCGCAACGCCGACGATGCGTCCACGAAACTCGATGGCGCAGGTGAATCCTTGTATGTCGGTGCCGTTCCCACAGAAGAGACTGGTTATAAGCATATTGCGTGATACACTAGAAGGATAATTGCACCTTGGCAGCTTTTTTAGATGCCATAAATCATGCCTTACTAACATACGCCCTCCCCATGTTTCCTGCTGCTCCTCCTTGGGTGCCTGCGGCAGCGGCACAAAGTACGAGATCGGAAGACCAAGCCTCTGGTTATGTTGCGCGCAACATAACCAGAGGCTTGGTCTTCCGATCTCGTACTTTGTGCCGCTGCCGCAGGCACCCAAGGAGGAGCAGCAGGAAACATGGGGAGGGCGTATGTTAGTAAGGCATGATTTATGGCATCTAAAAAAGCTGCCAAGGTGCAATTATCCTTCTAGTGTATCACGCAATATGCTTATAACCAGTCTCTTCTGTGGGAACGGCACCGACATACAAGGATTCACCTGCGCCATCGAGTTTCGTGGACGCATCGTCGGCGTTGCGGGTTACCATCCGATCCGGTGGAACAACAAGTCCGTCGAAATCGGATACTGGTTGGCGCGTGAGGCTGTCGGACACGGGATTATGACGAAGTGCTGTCGGGTTCTGATCTCACACGCCTTTGCCGTGTACGGACTCAACCGAGTCCAGATCCCGGCCGCGGTCGGTAACCGTAGAAGTCGGGCGATTCCCGAGCGCCTCGGCTTCACATGGGAGGGGGTCATCAGGGATGCGGAGTGGCTTTACGACCACTTTGTCGATCACGCTATGTACTCGATATTGAGCAGAGACTGGGGCGGCGAACAACAAGGCGATGGGTATTTGCCGCCCGCGGCGGGGTCGTCATTCCCCCACCCTGAACGTCTGGCCCCAAGGAAGGGAACTGAAGGATGATGGAGCGATACATCGCCATCGACAACATGAATGTCGCTGCCGGACTTGCCCATGACGGGAGCCTCGTCGTTCTAGCTTCGGGGTGGAGTCGTCGCAATCCCGTCGGAAATCCTTCAAGCCCGCACCAGGGCGAAATCCTCCCCATGTGGGCCTGTCGCTCGAAGGATGGCGGCCGGACGTGGAACCACCAGGCAGCCGTGGCGCCCCGGCCGGGAACCTCCGACAAGCTCATCCCGTTCGGGGATATCGTCCAACTCCCCAACCAAACGCTGGGGAGCTGCATCTATAGCTGGGCCCCGCCGAGTGAACACAACGTCTATTTCTACACCAGCACCGATGCAGGCCAAACCTGGCAGGTCCGCGGAACCCTACGTGAAGGCCAGACGAACGAGACCACGCCCCTGGTCTTGCCTGACGGTCGCCTGCTCGCGGCGGCACGGACCCTGGGGGATCAGCACTTAGAGCTGTTCGAGTCCGCGGATGGCGGCTCAACCTGGAAACCGGCCGGCCCGGTGACGCTCGGCATGCAGCACCCCGGGCACTTGCTGCGTCTTTCCGATGGACGCCTTCTCTTGAGCTACGGGCTCCGCAACCAAGGACTCTACGGCATCGGCGTGCGCTTCAGCCCCGATGCGGGTAGAACCTGGGAGCCCCCGCGTGTTCTTGTCGATTTCCAGATCGCCACGGACGGCGGCTATCCCTCAAGCGTTGAAGCCGAAGATGGAACGATCGTAACAGCCTACTACTGCAATCGGGTTCCAACCCATCAGCGCTACCACATGGGTGTCGTTCGTTGGAAACCGGATGAGAATTAGACGGTAGAGTATGTCGTCCGGCTCGTCCGTTGTGGTTACGCCGAACCTATCTCGTCGGCCCCCCGCCGAGCCGAGTGGCCTTGCAATTTGAGTTGTCTGCGCCCCGGCGAAAGACAACCGGGGATCTGTGCGGGAAAAGAGACACATATGTGGATTGCGATCCGGAAATGCCCAGTCCAGCGCACGGGCCCCCGTACGCTGGCACTGATCGGGAGATGTCTTGCCCTTGGCGGCATGATGCAGGTCGCCACGCTGTATGTGCAGGCGGATGTAGGGGGCCTCAACGACAACGCTCTGTGGACCCATGCCAACCCCCACGTCCCGCAGGCCCTGGCCGGCGCGGTTGCCGGCGACTCGGCGAATCCCGGCGCAGGTGAAGCGCCCGCGGACTACGAACCCGCACCGACGGTGGCGTTTTCGGCGGTTTTCTCCTCCGGCAACGAGAGCGCGACCTCCGCGAACCTGGCCGTGGTGCTGAGCGCGGCCTCCGGCCAGACGGTGACGGTGGACTATGCGGTCAGCGGCGGCAGCGCGACCGGCGGCGGGGTGGACTACACGCTGGCTGCCGGGAGCCTGAGCTTTGCAGCCGGTGTAACGACCCAAAACCTCGCCATCGCGGTGGTGAACGACACTCTGGACGAGGCGAATGAGACCGTGATCGTAACCCTGTCGGGCCCGGTCAATGCGAGCCTGGGTGCGAACGCCGTACACACCTTCACGATTCTCGACAACGACCTGACCCCGACGGTGGCGTTCACCGCCGCGACGTCGTCCGGCAACGAGATGCTGACACACGGAACCCTGGCGGTGGTGCTGAGCGCGGCCTCCGGCCAGACGGTGACGGTGGACTACGCGGTGACCGGCGGCAGCGCGACCGGCG
>CAILKC010000797.1 GCA_903834675.1 uncultured Victivallales bacterium
ACAGACATCCCGATCCGCGTGAACGGAAGCGGTCGGCGTTCGCCGCCTTGCTGAGGTTAGCATGCGCGTCGAGGAGACTAAGACCAATGACCAAGCTACACATAGACGATACGGGCAACCCAACACGGGCCGGCGAGGGAGCGGGCAATCACCCAGCTCTCCAAGGCGAAGGAGGAGTTATGACGAGCATGGCGCATCTTACCGCAGGACGGACGGGGGCTCTGCAGCACTGGTCCATGCGCGCGCTGGCGGTCACGGTCAGCCTCAGCCTCATCCTTACACTTGCCCCAACCGCCCGCGGTGCTGCGGCTCAGGTTACAGACCTGAACATTAAGGCTTCCAAGGCCGCCAGCTCGCACGCCCAGGATGCCCTCGCCGATGCCCAGGACTCTCAGGCTGAACTGGCGTCCACCGTCAAGAAGGCCGAAGCTAAGGAAGCCGAAGTCAAGGCTGACCTCGCCGCCGTCGAAAAGCAGTTCGCGGTCGCTCCAGAGGCCAAAAAGGCCAAGCTTAGTGCCAAGATCCGGGAGCTCCAGGAAGAGGCGAACCACGCCGGAAACATCCGCGCCCTTAACCAGTCGAAGTTGGCCCGCGCCGACGCTCGCCTGAAGGCACGCAAAGACGCCGCCGAACGTGCCGCAACTGCCTGTGCCGCCTTGATTGCCCGCCAGCAGACCCAAAAGGCCGAACGCGCCCAAAGCCAGGCCGCGCCGCAAGCCATTGCCCCCGTCGTCGCCGCGCCGGTCGTCGCCACCCCGAAAGTTGCCGCCCCCGTTGTCGCCGCCCCGAAAGTCGCCGCCCCGAAAGTTGCCACCCCCGTTGTCGCCGCGCCGGTCGTCGCTGCGCCGCAAGCCATTGCCCCGGTCGTCGCCGCGCCGGTCGTCGCTGCGCCGCAAGCCACTGCGCCGGTCGTCGCTGCGCCGGTCGTCGCTGCGCCGGTCGTCGCTGCGCCGCAAGCCATTGCCCCGGTCGTCGCTGCGCCGGTCGTCGCTGCGTCGCAAGCCATTGCCCCGGTCGTCGCCGCCCCGGATATGAAGTCCGCCAAAGCTGCCAGCACTCACGCCCAAGACGCCCTGGCGGCTGCCGAGAAGTCGCACACGAAACAGGTGTCTGCCTTGAAGAAGGCGACCGCGGAAGAAGCCGAAGCTAAGGCTGATCTGACTGCCCTACAGAGCCAATTCGCCACTGCCCCGCCGAACAAGAAAGAGAAGCTCAGCGCCAAGATCCGGGCTCAGCAGGAAGACGTAAACAAGGCCGCCAACCAGCGCGCTCTCTTGCAGGCCGACGTGGCGAGAGCCCAAGCCCAGGTCCAAGCTCGCCAGACCGAAGCCGCTGCCGCTGCCGCCGTCAGCGCCCAATGCCAGGCCCAGGAAAAGGCTAAGGCCGCTGCGCCCGTCGTCGCCGCCCAGCCCAAACCGGCCGCGCCCGTAGTCGCTGCTCAGCCCAAGCCGGTTGCCGCTGCGGCCGCCGTCGCCGCCCAGCCCAAACCGGCCGCCCCCGCGGCCCCCGCCAAACCTCAAGACCTCCAGAGCGCGAAAACCGCCAGCGCCCGCGCCGCCGACGCCTTGGACGATGCCAAGGAGACTCACGCCAAGCAATTGTCCGCCCTGAAGAAGACCGAAGCGGAAGAAGCCGAGATCAAAGCCGAACTGACCACCCTGCAGAATCAGTTTGTTGCCGCTCCGCAGGGCAAGAAAGAGAAGCTCAGCGCCAAGATCCGCTCCCTGCAGGAAGAGGCCACCAAAGCCTCACAGCAACGCACCGTCCGGACTGCTGCTGTCGCCCAGGCGGAGACGCAGGTGCAGGCCCGCACGACCGAGGCCGCCGCCGCAGCTGCCGTCTACGCTGACTTCACCGCGCGCCAGCAGGCCGAAAAGGCCGCGCAGGCGCAGCGCCAGGCTCAGGAGAAAGCCAAGTTAACCGCCGCTCAGGCGAAACCTGCCGCCCCGGCCAAAGTTGTCGCCGCCGAGCCTAAAGCGGTCGTTCCCACCGCTCCAGTCACCGCCGCCCAGCCCAAACCCGTCGTCGCCGCCTCTGTCGTCGCCGCCCCTGAAGCTCCGTCCGCGAAAGCGGCCAGCCGACATGCCGACGAAGCCTTGGCCGCTGCCCAGAAGGCTCAGGCCAAACAGCAGTCGGCGGTCAAGGACGCAGAAGAAGACGAAGCCGAACTCAAGGCCGACCTGGCCGCGCTCCAGAAACAGCTCGCCGCCGCTCCCCAGAATAAGAAGGAAAAGCTCAGCGCTAAGATTCGCTCGCTGCAAGAAGACGTCAACAAGGCGGCAAACCGCCGCGCCCTCTTGCAGGCCGACCTCGCCCGCGCCCAGGCCCAGGTCCAGGCACGTAAGACCGAAGCCGCCGCCGCTGCCGCCGCCAGCGCTGAATTCGCCGCTCGCCAACAGGCCGAAAAGGCCGAACATGCACAACGCCTAGCCCAAGACAAGGCTAAGGCCACCAAAGTCGCCGCCGCTCCGGCCCTGGTTGTTACCGCTCCGGCCCCCGCCGCCGCCCCGGTAGTCGCAACCGCCGCGGTCGTGGCCGCCGCTCCGGCCCCCGTCGTCGCTGCCGCCCCAGCTCCTGCCTCCGTTGCCGCGATCGCCCAGGCTGAAGCCAGCCTCAAGCAGGCTCTCGACCAGAAAACCCAGGCCGATGCCGTGGTCGCCCAGCGCACCCAGGACCTCGCGAACTCTAAGGACGCTGAGGCCCGCAAGAAGGCCCAAGCGGCCCTGCAGCAAGCCGAGAAGTATGCCGCTGGCAAGGATAAGGACTACAAAGCCGCTCTCGTAAGCCTCGACAAAGCCAAGCAGCCACCGCCGCCCGTCGCCGCTCATGTCAACCGCGTCAGCGAACCCACTGCCTGGGCCCCCCCCGCCGCCCTTGAGCCAGCCCCCATTCTGCGCGCTGACCAGGCCCTTGCCATTCCCGAGCCTAAGATCGAAGAAATCGCCCCGCCGGGAACCAAACTCATGTTCGACGCCACCATGCTGGCCGGTGATAAGGACATCGTGCAGGACTTCCCCGTCTGGAAGGAATGGGCGGACTACGTCATCTTTAACCCCGTCACCGCCGATGAGATCAATGCCTTCCACGCTAAGTTCACCAAGGCCCTCCAAGAGAAGGGCTATGTCTTCGCCAAAGTTACCTTCCCCACCCGCATTTGGGCCTACGGCATCTTCCTTGCCAAGGTCGACCTTGGTCCTTTGGGCACGATCACCGTCAAGGGTAACCGCTTCTATTCCTCCAAGCAGATCACGGATACCCTCGCCAACCAGCCGGGCGCACGCTTCAACTACGCTCGCGTCCACGGCGATATCTTCGACCTCAACGCCAAGCCCGACCTCAACATCGACGCCAAGCTCAAGCCCTCCATCCAGAATGGCCGCCGCGTCATCGATGCCGAACTGAATGTCGAGGACAGTCTGCCCATCCACGGCGCTATCGAACTCTCTAACACCGGCACCAAGTACACCAACGACTGGCGCATCCGGAGCACCCTGCAGGAAGTCAACCTCACTCAAAACGACGACGTCCTCACCGCTGAATGGCTCACCAGCCCCGACCTCGGCGATGTCAACGCCTACACCCTCGGCTATAACCTGCCCATTGACAAGCGCTGGAGCTTCATGGCCAACGCCGGCTATAGCAACTCCGATATCCAAGGCGCCCTCGAGCAAATCGATGTCCTCGGCCGTGGCTACTTCGCTCAGATCGGCGTTACCAAAGTCCTCCACGAGACCCCCATCTATAGGGATATGCTCACCCTCAGCTGGCTCTACCAGAACTCGGAAACCCAACTCGACGTCTCCGACGACAGCGGCAGCACTCCCCCTATCCGCCTCTCTATGCCCAGTCTTGCCTATGACTACCAAAGCCGCGTCTTTGACCCCTTCTACGGACGCTCCTTCCTGACCGTTACCGGTATGGCTAACTTCGCCGGTAAGTACGGCAGCAGCGAGGACGCTGACTTCCTCGGCGGCAGCACCTCCCAGGGCGCTATCGATGGCGACTTCTCCTTGCTCCGCGTCCGACTCGCCCGCCTGCAACGCTTTACCAAAGCTAATACGGAACTCGGTAAGTGGACCTTGTTCATGAAGGTCGACACCCAGGTTACCGGCGACTCCCTGCCCTCCGCTGTCCGCCGCAGTGTCGGCGGAGCCAACAGCGTCCGCGGCTATACCGAAGGCGAAATCTCCGGCGATAACGCTGTCTATGGTACCCTCGAACTCCGCGCTCCCCTCTTCGAAAACTTCATCCCCGGCTTCAAGGTCTCCGAGAAGGAACTTGAGGACAATCCCGAGTTCGCTCTCCAGCACCGCTTGCAGCTCCTCGCCTTTACCGACGCGGCCTACGTCAAGAACAACGACCCCCAAGCCTCTGCCTTCGACAACGAGACCCTATCCAGCGTCGGCGCTGGCTTCCGCTTTGGCTTCACCAAGTACTCGCAGATGCGCCTGGACTACGGCATCCCGCTGATGGACACCTACACCGCGGACACGCCCAAACACGGCCGCCTGCACGCCTCTCTGCAACTCCAGTTCTGACCTGTTGAGGCGAGGTACTTCTCTTTCACAGCAGCCCATAAGTTGGGGGTATGAAGTCATGAATGAAGCCCAGACCGCCACTCAAGCCAATGATGGATCCATTACACATACTCACGCAAAGGCAAAGGGGAGACGTATGAAGAGGTTCCTTCCCAACAACTCGCGGATGACCCCGGTGATGAAGATCACCAGCACGGTCGTGAGCTTCATGCTCCTCTTCGGCCCTGCCGGATTTGCCGGGAACCTGCCCACCGGCGGCGCTGTCGTCCGTGGTAATGTCGGTATTGGTGTAGATGGCAACATCATGACCATTACCCAAGCCTCCGATCGGGCTATCGTGAACTGGCAAAGCTTTAGCATCGGCGCTGGCTACGGGGTCAATGTCGACCAGCCTTCGCGTCAGGCCGCTATGCTCGCCCGCGTCATCGGTGGCGATCAGTCTGCTATCCTCGGCAGCCTCCACGCCGATGGCATCTTCTATCTGGTTAACCCTAACGGCGTCTTCTTCGGCCAAAACTCCACCGTCGATGTGGCACAACTCATTGCCAGTACCCTCAATCTGAGCAATGAGGACTTCCTCGCCGGTAACCTTAACTTCAGCGGCGATAGCGCCGCGGCCGTCGAAAACCAGGGCCGCCTTAGCGGCGACCTCGTCGCCCTGCTCGGCCGTAATGTCAGCAACGCCGGCTCCATCAGCGCTCGCGAAGCGGTCCTCGCCGCAGCCTCCAGCATTGAACTCGGTCGCATCGCCGGTGGGAAGCTCTCCGTCGACCTCAGCGGCCTCCTCGGTGACGCCTTCAACACCGGCACCATTGACGCCTCCGGCGATACCGGCGGCCAAGTCGTCATGAAGGGCGCCCGCGTACTCCAGGACGGCCTGATCTCTGCCGATGGCCTCACCGGCGACGGCGGTGACATCGCTATGACTGCCTCCACCGTGGTCGGTATCACCAGCGACAGCCTGACCACCGCCAACGCCGGACCCAATGGCGACGGCGGCACCGTCATGATTCTCTCCGACGGCAGCACACGCTTCTTCGGCACCATCGAAGCCCGCGGTGGCGAACTCTCCGGCGATGGCGGCTTCGTCGAAGTCTCCGGCGCTGAACTCGGCTTCAACGGCTTCGTCGACGCCAGCGCCGCTCACGGCGACGTCGGCACCCTGCTCTTGGATCCCCAGTATCTAGTCATCGAAGGCACTGGCGGCTCACTTAACGATGGCAACGTGGGTGACGGGGAGATACTAGGTACTGACGTGGGTATCCCGGGTCCTATATGGTACGTCAGCGAGGTGGCACTGGAGAACTTGGGCGCGCTCAACATCGTCCTGGAAGCCGAAGATGGCATTGTCATGGACTCCATGTTGGACACTGTTCTGGACCTCTCTGACAGTACGTCCCTGACGATTCGCGCTGACAATGGCGGTCCTATCGGCGGCAGTTTCTCAATGAACACAGGCGACACGATCCTTGTTGGCGGCAGCATTTACATATCAGCAAGCTACGGCGACGGCATCTTCGGCACGCCGGACGCCATCGCGGTGGGCACACTCACCGCTCTGTCTGGCGGTGACATTACCCTGGTGGCGGGGCCCAACGTCGCTTGGCCTGGCAACAACGTTGAGGCCAATGGGCTGAGTGGTAACAACGTCTACGTCACGGCCAACGGCGGGGATGTTATTCTTTCGGGTGGCATCACCGCCGGCCTGTCCGGCTTGACGGTCGCCGGTTCCCATATCAGCTTTTACGGTGCGGTGACGGCAGGCGGGGATATCGATGTCCAGGCAAGTACTACGATCAGCGTCACCGGTGATATGACCGCAAATGGCGGCGGGATCTCCCTCCGGGCCGACGTTCCGAGCGCGATCACGATTTACATTGGCGCGGACCTGACCGCCGATGGGGACATCGTCCTGCAGACTGATGACACAGGAAGCACCACATCCATCACTGTCTACGACTACGCTGGTGCTGACGGGCTCAACACCCTCACCAGCCGCGGTGGCTCGATCATGGTGCAGGGAGGTCTCAGGACTGGCGACGGGGCAGCCCTTGATGCGGTCGACCTGGCGCTCATCGCCGCGGAAACCGTGTCGCTCGATGACGTGTCTGCCGGCATCGGCGGCTTTGGCGTGGCCGACGGGCTTCGGGTTACGGCCGACGAGTTGGTGTTGCGCGGCGATCTCGACATCACCGGCAGCTTCATTATCGGCGACGATGCTGCTCACTACGTCGACGTGGTCCGACTCACCCCCGAGGCAGGCCTGGGCGCGGTCACCAATATCACCACGACCGGCGGGAACCTGGAACTGCGGCGAGCCGAAGGCCCAGGCGGGTTGCATGGCGTCGTGTATGGCGGCAACATCACCCTCGCTGACCTCAATCTGGACTCCTCTATCGTGGTCAATACAGAGGGCAGCATCGATTTCGCGAACACCGTCCGCGCTGGCGGCACGGTTAACGCCGAGGCCGACACCGACCACTCTTCCTCCAGTCACACCGTCAACGTCACGGGTGTGCTCCAAGGCCAGACGGTGACCCTTGGGGCCAACAGCAGCCCCATGACGCTTAATGGTGAGATCCTTGCCGCCGGTGACGTGCACTTCAATGACACGCTTACGGTCACCGACGGCATCGTCACCAGCACCTTGGGCAATGTCCACTTCGTTGGGAACGTCTTCGGCGCTACCCCGAACGGCGCTTTGACCGTCAACACCTTGGTTGGCACTACCGAGTTTGCTGGCGTAGCGGGAGACGGCACCGATCCGATAAATACCCTCGTCGTCAATGCCGCAGCGACACAATTCGACAGCGACATCCATGTGGGCACTGGCGGTCTGACCGTCAACGGCTACGGCAACACAACGACCCTGCAAGGCTTCAACATCGTTAGCGCCGGCGACATTACCTTCAACGATAACGTCGTGCTGGACTCACAGGGGACAGCGAACATATTCGACTTCGATGGAAACACCATTGCCTTCAATGGGAGCATCGATGGAACTGCGGCCGGCGCTGAGCGCATGCAAACGTCTGTCACAGGAACCACCAGCCTCATTCTCCACGACGTAGGCTCCACCGTGGCCCTCGGCTATCTTGACATCCACTCTGATCTTGGCACCACTCTCTATGGGGACATTACTACGGTCGCAACTGCCAGCACAGGCGAGGTGCTCTTTACCAATGCGGTTGGCGACGTCGTCCTTGCGAATGACGTTGTCATCGACGCCGGTGGCGATGTAAAGCTGAACGGCGGCGACGTCAAAGGCAACTACGACCTCAGCGTCGGCAGCGATGGCTCCATAACCGTTGGCAACATCAACGTCGGCCACGCTCGCGTTGCCCTGACAGCCTGGAACGACATCAATGACCAAGGCGGCAAAGCCGTGGTGCGCGCCGGTGACATCCAACTGGTTGCCGGCGGGGAAGTCGGCCATTGGACCGGCAGCAGCGCGACCGAGAACCCGTTCGACACCATCACCACCGGCTCCAGCATTGTCGTCAACGCTGCCAGCTACTATGGGCTCAACACAACTACCTTTCTCACAACCCTCGATGCCGTGGTGGACGGCGCCCCGGGCGCCATCGTCTTCAGCCAGGATGGCGGTGGTACCCTCGAGGTGCTGCGCGCTACCAGC
>CAILKC010000798.1 GCA_903834675.1 uncultured Victivallales bacterium
ATGGAAATCGAAATCGGGATCGAGTCGACGGGGGGGACTCGGACACTGCGTCCCCCCTGGTCTCTCGACCCACCACGGCGGGCAGGCCCTCGACCCTCTGCGGTTCTCATACCAGCAAACCCCTACTGAGCTGACTTGCGCCCGAGCGTCAGCTCGGGCGTTGATCCTGCCGCGGGCGGGGTTATGTTCTGACGGTCAACCCTCCCGGTCCGCGGGCCGTATGAACAAGGCCGGGGCGGGCCTGACGGCTTGGCTGCATGAGGGTTTCACCGCGTCGGTGCGAGACGCCAACGGATACGTATCGCTCTATGATCAACGCCATTCGCCGACTCCTGGGTTACGAAGACAAGTTCTTCGACCTGCTCGAAGCCAGCGCCAAGGAAGCTCAGAACAGCGTGGCGCTGCTGGGTAACTTGTTGCGCCAAGCAGACTCGGCGCCGACCCTCGACGAGTTCACCCAGACCCGACGCAAGGATAAGCGCATCACAGAGGAGATCACCGAGCAACTCTGTAAGACCTTCGTTACGCCCCTTGAGCGGGAAGACATCGAGGCGCTTTCGGTGGCGCTCTATAAGATCCCGAAGACCGTCGAGAAGTTCAGCGAAAAGTTCATCTGCTGCCGAGCCCAACTCCGGGATGCCGAGTTCTCGGCGCAGCTTGCCCTCATCGAGCAATCGACGGCCGCGGTGGCGCGCATGGTGAGCAAACTTCGGCAGCGCATGGACATTGAGGACATGCGCGAGGCGAACGAACGGCTGCATCTCCTCGAAGGCGATGCCGACAAGTTAATTCTGGCCCTGGTCCGCGATCTTTACAGTGGCAGGCATGAGCCCTTGCGGGTCATCATCATGCAGGATCTGCACGAGACGCTGGAGAAAGTCATCGACCGCTGCCGCGACGCCGGGCACGTCATCTTCCAGATCGTCCTAAAGTACTCCTGACCGGGATCGGCCTAACCTATGCTCCTCGCCTTGGGCCTCATACTTATCGCGTTGGCCTTCGAGTACATCAACGGCTTCCACGATACCGCAAACTCGATTGCCACGGTGGTCTCGACCAAGGTCCTGACTCCCCGTCAGGCCATCTTGATGGCGGCCTGCTTCAACCTCTTCGGCGCCCTTGTGGGCGTCTCCGTGGCCACCACCATCGGCAGGGGCTTGGTGGATACCGCCTACATCTCGCAACACACCATTCTCTGTGCCCTGCTCTCGGCCATCCTCTGGAATCTGCTGACCTGGTGGCTGGGCCTACCCTCGAGTTCCAGTCATGCCCTCATCGGCGGCTTGTGTGGCGCCACCCTGGCCTCGGCCAACGGCAGGTGGAGCGTTATCCACTGGGCGGTGACCAACCCCATCTCGGGCAAGGTGGAGGGGGTCTGGCCCAAGGTGGTCGTGCCCATGTTCGCCTCGCCACTGTGCGGTGTGGTTGCCGGTTTCCTGCTCATGCTCCTGCTCTACCTGGTCCTGCATCGAGTCAGACCTCGCATCATCAATCTCGTCTTCGGCAAGCTGCAATTGGTCAGCGCCGCCTGGATGGGGTTCAGCCATGGTACCAACGACGCGCAGAAGACCATGGGCATCATCGCTCTGGTGCTCTTTACGGCCACCAAAGACGGCAGCTTTGCCAGCCTCCCCGCCTGGCTCGGCTTCCTGAGGACCCCGCAATTCGAGATTGCGCTCTGGGTGAAAACCTCCTGCGCCTTGACCATGGCCGCGGGCACCGCCGCCGGCGGCTGGCGCATCATCAAGACCTTGGGCCACAAAATGGTACGGCTGCTGCCGATCCATGGGTTTGCGGCCGAGACAACGGCTGCCACCATCATCCAGATCGCCAGCCACTTCGGCATCCCGCTGTCCACCACGCACGTGATCTCTACCTCGATCATGGGGGTCGGCGCCACCCACCGCTTCAGCGCTGTCAAGTGGGGAATTGTCGGACGCATGGTCTGGGCCTGGGTGCTGACCTTGCCCGTCACCATGTTCATCTCCTACTGGCTCGAACGCGCCCTGATGTTGTTGGGCTGAGCCGACGGCCGCCGTATGCCGTCCTGTTGCCGGTTGAGTCCGCCTCGCCACGGACTACATTGACGAGCCGTTCAGCACCCCCAGCCGCAGTATTCGAGGGCCTCACGATGAACCTTGGCATTATCGGCCTGCCCGCCGCCGGCAAGAAGACGGTTTTCAGGCTGCTTACCGGCATGAGCGCGGAGAAGGCGCCAACCCGGGACGGCCTGGTCATCGGCACCGCCGCCGTGCGCGATCCCCGCATCGACCGACTCTCGGCCATGTATCAACCGAAACGAACTCGCTACGCCGAGTTCGAAATCGCCATGCCGCCGGACTTGCAGCCGGACACGGCGCGCGGAGCCGCCTGGCTCGAGCCGATCCGACGCTCGGATGCGCTCATCTTCGTGGTGCGCGCTTTTGCGGCGGATCACGTCTTTCATATCAAAGGCACCGTGGACCCCGTTCGCGATGTCGAGCTGATGTTC
>CAILKC010000799.1 GCA_903834675.1 uncultured Victivallales bacterium
CCGGAATGAGACTTGCCGACGCGGGTCCGATTCCGATCCGGCCGGGACGCGCCGGATCGCCTGGAGGGCGGCCCTGCGTGGCCGCCGCGGCGCCGACGCAGCGGCGCCCTCCAACGCCCTTCGTCCGCCGCGGCGGACAAAGGGCGGAATGGGAAGCGCCTGGTGTCATACGTTGAGGGGCGGTCGTGGTCGTGCGCCGCCGTCGGCAGAAGGAACCTTCAGGAGCAGACGATGTCTACTCGCAGCCTAGCGCCAGCGTTGCCGCGCCGCCACCCGGAGACCGAGGGTGTGAACCCGGCCGGGATCAGCGCCTTTCTAGCCGCCGTGGACCGCGATCTCGGGGGGCTGCATGGGTTCATGCTCCTGCGGCACGGGCGCGTGCTGGCCGAAGGGGCGTGGACGCCGTACGCTCCCGAGTTGCCCCACCAGCTCTTCAGCCTGACCAAGAGCTTTGCCTCCACCGCCGTGGGCCTGGCCGTGGCGGAAGGTAGGCTGACGGTGGACACGCCGGTGCTGGCGCTATTCCCGGCCCAGGCTCCGACCCGCCCCGGAGACAACCTGCTTGCCCTGCGTGTCCGGCACCTCCTGACCATGACCACCGGCCACCACACCGACCCCACGGGCGCCATGACTGCGGCCGCGGACGGGGACTGGGTACGGGCGTTTCTGGCTCAGCCCATCGAGCACGAACCGGGAACGTACTTCGTCTACAACAGCGGCGCCTCGCACCTGCTCGCGGCGATCGTCACGGCGCTGACTGGCCAGGACCTGCGCGAGTACCTGCGGCCCCGCCTGTTCGAGCCCCTGGGCATCGCCGAGCCGGCCTGGGAGACCTGCCCGCGCGGGGTCCGCATCGGCGGCTGGGGCTTGAGCCTGCGGCTCGAGGACATCGCCCGCTTCGGCCAGCTCTACCTGCAGCGCGGCCAGTGGCGCGGGCGCCGACTCCTGCCCGAGGCGTGGATCGCCGACGCTACTGCACGCCAGGTGGCCAACGGCCCACGAGCAGAGCGCGACTGGGAACAAGGCTACGGCTACCAGTTCTGGCGTTGCCAACATGGCGCCTTCCGCGGCGATGGCGCCTTCGGGCAGTTCTGCGTCGTCCTGCCGGAGCAGGAGGCGGTGATCGCCATGCTGGCGGGCACCGGCATCATGCAGGCGGTCCTGGACCGCGTCTGGGAACACCTGCTGCCGGCCTTCGGCCCGAGCCCGCGGGCCCAGGCACCCGCCGCCCGGCGCGCCCTCAAGCAGGCCCTCGCCGGGCTGCGCTTGCCGGTAGCCGTCGGCAGCCCGACCTCAGAGCTGGCACCGGGCCTGGCCGGGACAACCTTCCGCTTCGCCCCCAACTCGCGCCGCCTGACCGCGCTTACCTTCCGCGAACTCGGGGCCGACACCTGCGCCCTTGACCTGACCGACGAGCGCGGCGAACACCGCCTCGTCGCCGCCCACGGCCGCTGGCTCGATGCGACCACCACCCTGGGCGGCTGGCGGTCATCCATCACGCCCCCGGACGACCGCGTCATCGCGGCGCCCGTCGCCGGCAGCTACGCCTGGACCTCCCCCGACACCCTGCAGCTCAAGCTCTGCTTTCCCCTGACCCCGTTCTGCCCGACCTATACTCTCCGCTTCGCCGGGGACCGGCTCGTGCTGCAGCAGCGGGCCAGTGTCGCCTTCGGCCCGCCGGACAGCCCGGAACTCGAAGGCCGGCGCGGCTAGTCGATCCAGCCTCGACTCTTGATCTCGAGCGCGAGCAACCGCGGCGACACGATCTTCACCTCGGCAACGGTCTTGCCGAGAAGATGCCCGAAGTGCTGTATGTCGCCGGTCAGAAGGTGAGTGCAGCGGCTGCCAATCGCCGCCCGTAGGATGGGGCGGTCCTTCTCGGCCAACTCAACGTCAGCAATGGATCCCATCGTTTCGCTGATCGAGACTGCACTCTCGAGGGAGCGCAGCCCCGGCATCCAGTTCGGCCGTTTCAGTGAGATGTTGCGACGGGCTTCATCGATGGCAATGGGGTGGGCGATGAGGTGGCAGTGGCGCGCCAGCGTATCCAGAAACTGCCGCATCGGGCTACCTGCCTGGGCGCCCGAAAACAGCACATTGGCGTCCAAGAACACCTTCATCCCTTCTTGTCCTTGGCCCGCCGGTCTGGGAAGAGATCCAGAATGGCGCGGTTGTTCTCCTGCTCGAAGGCGGCCAACTGCTCATCCGTGTACAGCTCCGTCGGATAGACAGAGGCGGGGCGCAGGAGGATGCCTGCAGCCGTGGTCTCGGCGACCAGGATATCATCGCTCTTCAGCGCGAGAGATTGACGCATGTCCTTGGGCAGTGTAACCGTGCCGCGCGCACTGAGTCTGACCGTTGTTCTCATGACGTCAGTATAGCAGAATTGCCGCAAATCTGCAAGCTGTGATCCTCCCCGCGCCGCCGCTCGCATTCCGAGGCGGTCACGGTACCTTAGCCCGCAGGTTTCAGCATCGTGTTACAGGCTAGACTCAGGAGGATGTTGGGTCATGGCGAAGCTGCGTATCGGGATCATCGGCTGTGGTGGCATGGGGGGTGTGCATGCGCGCCGCCTGATGGCCATGGAAGAGGTCGAAGTCGCCGCCCTCTGCGACCTAACCGAGGCGATCGCGGGGAACTTCCGGGAGAAGGTCCTCGGCGAGGCCGGGAAGAACATCCCGATTTACGCCGGCAGTGCCCGCCTGTACGCCGGCAGCAAACTCGACGCCGTGGTCATTGCCACGCCGCATACCATCCACTTCCAGCAGGGCATGGAAGCCCTCGACCGCGGCTGCCACGTCTTCATGGAAAAGCCCATGGTCACCAGCGCGCCGCACGCCTACACCCTGGCCGCCAAGGTGAAGGAAACTGGCAAGGTCCTTACCATCGGCTACAACACGCCCTGCACGCCGGCCTTCGGTTACCTGCGCGAGAAGATCCGTGCCAATGCCTTCGGCAAGCTCGAGCTGGTCACTGGCTACCTCTCTCAGGCGTGGATGAAGGCGACCATCGGCCTCTGGCGTCAGGATCCCGCGCAATCCGGCGGCGGCCAGGCCTACGACAGCGGCGCCCACCTGATGAACAGCCTGGTGTGGAGCGTCGAGAGCCGCCCCGCCGAGGTCTTTGCCTTCGTCGACAACCACGGCACTCCCGTAGATATCAACAGCGTCATCTCCATCCGCTTCGAGAACGGCGTCCTGGCCAGCCTCTGCATCAGCGGCAACTGCCCGGCCGCCGCCGGGCCGATGACCTTTATCTTCGAGAACGGCCGGGTCGACATCGATGGCTGGGGCGGCAGTTGGCTGGATGTCTTCGCGAAGGGTGAACCGGAAACGCCGGAACTGCCCAAGATCGATGGCACCCCGGACCGTAACTTCGTCGATGCAGTGCTGGGCCGCGGTGAGGCTAAAACGAGCCCGCTCAACGGCATCTTCCACACCGAACTGATGGATGCCATCTATGCCGCGGCGGCCAGCGGTAAGCCGTCAAAGCCCGGAGCCCAGCCCAACCAAGCCCCGGCAAAGGCCAGCAAGGCCCCGGCGAAGAGCGCCAAGGCCCCGGCAAAGGCCAGCAAGGCCCCGGCGAAGAGCGCCGCGAAGAAGCGCTGAACGCTCGCCGCCCGGCGGCCTGCCGCCGGGCGGCGCACACTCTGGGTTCCCTTTTTCTCGACCTGTGCAATAAGGGAGTCCGTCTGGAGCGCTGAAGGCGCGCTGCCATAC
>CAILKC010000800.1 GCA_903834675.1 uncultured Victivallales bacterium
GAGCCATCTACCCTACCTTCGCACCGAGGTCGCATGGTCCGCCCCTTCAGGGCTCAATCTTCGCTGTGGACGGGTACCCAGGGCGTTGCCCTGGGCGCCCGAAACGCCCCCTTGGGGCTGAATACCACGGCCCATCCTTATCGCACAGGTCGCTTTTTTTGTTGACGGCGGCTCGGACCCGCCCTACATTCAGCGGGGTGCGGCACGTCCGCCGAGTTGTGCGGGTCATCGGCCGCCCAGCGAAGAGGCGGGTGCGCCAGGCAGCGACCGTCCAGAGAGAGGCACATCATGACACTGCGACTGGGTTTCATCGGCACCGGCGGCATCGCCCAGCGGCACTTGGGCAATGCTGCCTTACGCAAGGATGTGCGGATGGTCGGTTACGCCGACATCCGCAGCGAGCGCGCCAGGGAGGCTGCGAGCAAGTACGGTGGCAATGCCTACGACCATTGCGTCAAACTGCTCGACACCGAGAAGCCCCAGGCCGTCGTTATCTGCACCCCGCCCGACGCCCATGGCGATATCGAGGAAGCTTGCGCCGCCCGCAAGATCCCGTTCTTCGTCGAGAAGCCGGTCGCCGTGAGCCTCGAACTGGCGGCGCGGGTCAAGAAGGCGGTCGATGCCTCCGGCATCACCACCCAGGTCGGTTACATGTACCGCTTCAGCAAAGGCGTACAGAAAGTCAAAGAACTGCTGAGCACGCGCCGTATCGCTATGGTGCAGCAGCATTTCTACATGCCGGGGCTGCCCGACCGCGACTGGTGGCCCTTCGTCGAGCGCTCCGGCGGCCAACTGACCGAGCAATCAACCCACATGCTCGATCTGGGGCGTTTCCTCTGCGGCGACGTCCTTTCCGTCTCGGCCCGCACCGCCCGCACTCGCGATTGGACCCCGAAGCCCGATTCGCCCCGGCCCGGCGGCCTGCTCTGGGTCGCGGACCCTTTCACCATCCCCGACACCACCGCAATGACTCTGCAGTACGCCTCTGGCGCTCTGGGTACGCTGAGTTGCTCGATGGTCCCCGGCACCGCCTGGGATGCTGGTTTTCGCATTGTGGCCGAAGGCCTGATCGTGACCATCGAGGGCGCCAACGTCTCGTGGCGCGGCCAGGAACAGGGCAGCCTCGAGGCCGGCGAGAACTGGGCTAGCTACGTCCTCTATGACTTCCTCGATGCCGTGATTGCGGGTAGGCCTGCCCAGGTGCCCTATGACGAGGGCATTCGCAGCCTGGCTATTTCCGTGGCCGGGTATGCCTCCGTCGAGCGCGGCGGCAGGCCGGTCAGCACCACCAGGTTGCTGCGGGGCATTCTCTAACCCCGGGGCTCTTGCAGAACCCTCGGCTCGCCAGCATAGCATCTCTCCTGGAGCCGGCGGTCTCCGCCGTATCGCCTGCCTCCGCGTCTCGCTCAAGATACCGCGAACCAGGCCCCTACGGGTCCTTGGCATCGCGGGCTCCAGGGCCACAGGGGATACCGCGAACCCGCCCGGTACCGGCCTGCGCCCAGGAAGTCTCATACAACGCCCTTTGTCCGCCGCGGCAAGCATTTTCTACGGCCAATGAATTGGACGCAATGCTATCCCACGGCCGAACCGGACAGCAGCAAAGATCAATTTCACCACGAAGAACATGAAGGACCTGAAGTGGGATGGCCACCACAGAGAACACAGAGAGCACAGA
>CAILKC010000801.1 GCA_903834675.1 uncultured Victivallales bacterium
CCCGCGATGCCCAGCCCGTTTCGGGCGGGTTCGCGGTATCCGCCGCCCCCTCGCGCGTATTTCCTGGAACGGTATCCGCCGCCCCCGCTTGCCTCCCTGGAGCCCGCGATGCCCAGCCCGTTTCGGGCGGGGTCGCGGTATCCGCCGCCCCCGCGCGCATATTCCCTGGAACCCGCGATGCCCAGCCCGTTTCGGGCGGGTTCGCGGTATCCGCCGCCCCCTCGCGCGTATTTCTTGGAACGGTATCCGCCGCTTGCCTCCCTGGAGCCCGCGATGCCCAGCCCGTTTCGGGCGGGTTCGCGGTATCCCCGAGCCGACTCCGGTGCGCCTACCGCCCGGAAAAGGAAACAGCCCTCAGGTACGGCAGCAGTGATGTGACTTTTCGCGCAGCCGGTGTATGGTGCGCTCCGCTTTCATGTATACTCTCGCTGCACCGTGGCGCATCGTGCAGCGTTCGGTAGAAAGAGACGGGTCCGTGTCCGTTCTCGTTGATGGCAATGAGACAGGCCTAGGCAGTGCAAAGCCTTTTTGGAGACGGTTTATGATGAAACGTGCATGTGAGAACGGGTTCATGGCACGCACGGGTTGCGTTCTCCTCCTTGTTGGGGCCTTGGGGCTTCTTTGCCTGCCCATCCCTCTCTTCGGCCAAGCCGCTGCCCCTGCCGTCCCTGATGAAGTTAAAAAAGATGCGGAAGCCGCTAAGGCCGCGCCCGACGCTAAGGCCGAGGCCAAGCCCGCCGATACCGTCGACCTCGACAAACTCGCGGAATCCCTCCGCCAGACTGCCGCCGAAGCCGGTAAAGAGAAGAAAGCCGATGCCGAAGAGCCCCCAAAGGAGAACGAGGACCCCGCCGTTAAGTCCCAGGCTGAAACCGATGTCAAGGCCCAAATAGCCAGCGAGAAAGCCAAACCCACCCCCACCGACGAAGCCGCCCCGGCCACCGCCACTCCCGAAACCCTCATCGTTGAACCCGAACCCACTGAACTCAGCGCCACCGAGAAGGTCCGCCGCCAGGAACTCGAACTGATGGCTGACGAACTCGCGGTCCAGGCCATGAAGCTCTGGCGCCAGAATGATTACAAACTTGCCGCCGATAAGTACGTCGAAGCCAAGGCCCGTCTCGATAAAATCTCCCGTAGCCAACCCCGCATTGCCAAGAAAAAAGAGAATATCGACGCCAATCTCCATAACCTCTACAGCGACTGGGCCACCGACCTCATTCGCGAAGCCCACCAGCTCGTCAGCGTCGCTAAAGTCGAACAAGCTATAGAAAAGTGCAACCAGGCCGGCACTTACGACCCCAGCCGCCGACAGCTCATGGACGAACGCATTCGCAAGTACCGCGACCTCAAGAAACAACTCGAACTCAAGGAAATGACCAAACCCGAGTTGATCGATAACGAGAAAGAACAGCGAGATTTCGATGTCAAAGTCGCCCTCGAACAGGGCAAGGTCTTCCTCAAGAACCGCCGCTATGCCGACGCGCGTGATAAGTTCGAAAAAGTCCTCCTCACTGACCCCTACGAGGTCTCCGCCATCCGCTACCTGCGCCAGATCAACGAGGAACTCGAGCAGGTCGGCGCCGAGAAATACCGTCAGGTCGTCGCCGAACGCATGGCCGAAGTCCGCTGGCGCTGGTCAGAGCCCGTCAACCCCGTTATGAGCGATGCCGGTCCTGATGCCCGTAGCCAGATCGTCCGCAAAGGCGATGGCGAAGGCGGTATCCGGGCCAAAATGAAGAATATCATGGTCTCCCATATCGAGTATGATGAGGTCCCCGTCAAAGAAGTCATCGCTGACCTCAAGCAGAAAAGCATGGAACTCGATACCGAAGACGGCACCGGCGTCAATATCATCCTGCAGACCGCCACCCAACAGCCTGAAGTCGATCTCGGACCCGCCAGTCTGAAGCAGGGCGAAGGCGGCGGCGCCGGCCTGGGTGGCTTTGACGCTGGCTTTGGCGGCGCCCCCGGCGCCGGGGGCAGTTCCCCCAGTCCCAGCGCCCCCGGTATGCCCGGCGGCGGTGCCCCCGGCATGCCCGGCGGTGGCGCCCCCGGCATGCCCCCCGGCGCCGGCGGCGAGCCGTTCGGCGGCTTCGGCGACGCCGGCGGTGCCGGTGCCATTGCTCCCGCCGCCGCTGCCGCCGCGGCCACGGTGGGCGACCGGCCCATCACCATGACCCTCGACAATGTCCCCCTCGGTGACGTCGTCGACTACATCTGCAAACTGGCCGGACTCAAGAATAAGGTCGAGGAATTCGCGGTCATCCTCGTCGACCAAAGCGTGCCTTTCGAAAACCTGGAGACCCGCTTCTACAACGTCGCTGCCGGTGTCTTTGACGCCAAACGCACCCGCAAGAAAGCCACCCAACTCGAATTCGGCTCGACCACGGGCGGCACCGATGGCACGGACACCACCAATGGCGACGATGACGACAGCACTACCGGCGACGACGATACCACCGGCGAAGATCGCTACATGATCAACGTCGACCTCTTCTTTGCCAACATGGGCATCTCCTTCCCCCAAGGCGCCAAAATGACCTACTTCCAGCGCCAGGGCAAACTGATCGTCCATAACACTCCCGAGAATCACCGCCGCATCCAGACCATCCTCGCCGAGATCAACGACACCCCCAAACTGGTCACCATCGAGGCTAAATTCGTCGAGGTCCAGCAGACCAACTTCGAGGCCTTGGGCTTCGATTGGCTCCTCAACGCCGGCGGCGTCCAGTACAACCCCGGCACCGGCGCCGGCGACCACTTCCTCTCCAGCGATGTCACCGGCGGTAACACCGGCGTCGGCCGGGGCTCTTCCGAACTGGGCGTCGCCAAGGGCGCAAACGTTACCAATGGCCTACGCTATGCCAATGAATTCTTCTCCGATTTCGCCGGCTCTGACGAGCTCTTTAGCACCTACATGATCCTCGGTAACTACGGCTTCAAAACCGTCGTCCACGCTCTCGAACAGCAGGCCAATGGCGACGTCTTGTCCTCCCCTAAGGTCACTACCCTCAGCGGTACCACCGCCATCCTGCGCATGGTCACCGAGCGCTATTTCCCCGAGAGTTGGACCGAACCCACGATGACCACCACGGGAGGCACCGGCGCCAGCGCCGTGAGCATCACGCCCTCCATCCCCACCTTCGGCGAAGCCCGCGATGTCGGTGTCATCCTCGAAGTCCTGCCTACCGTCGCCAGTGACAACTACTCCATAGACCTCGAACTCAAACCCCAGGTCATTGACTTCATCGGCTACGACGATGCCTTCAACTATGATATCGTTTTGGCCGGCCAGACCATCACCGCCAAAGCCTCCATGCCCATCCTTTCCTCGCGTACCGTCGAGACCAAGGTCATCGTCTGGGATGGCGAAACCGTCGTGCTCGGCGGCATGATCCAGGAACGCGTTTCGAAGTACGAAGACAAGGTGCCCCTCCTCGGCGATATCCCCGTCCTCGGACGACTCTTCCGTAGCAATGGCGAGAAGAGCGTCAAGGTCAACCTGCTGGTCTTCGTCACCGCCCGCCTCGTCGATCCCTCCGGTCGCCCACTGCGGCCCAACGAGGTCCGTGGCATGCATGACTTCGGCCGCTAACGTAGAAACGCCATCCGCCGCGGCGGGACTGGCGTCTTCTTAGGACGTGGGGCGCCACACTTCGCTGGCGCCCCCTCTGTCGCGAGCGGAGTAAGGATTCTGCCGCGCGCAGATCAAGCCCATGACGCCTCAGCACAGGCCCCGCCATGTTGTCGGACGGGTTCTGCCCCGATGGTTACTCCCCGTCGCCGTCGTTTGGGGCACGTCCTACCCCGCGGCCGACGCCCCACCCCAGCCACCCACCCCACGCGCCCCCGCCGCACTCATCGACCCCGCCTCCGCCGCCGGCCTGACTCTCCTTCCCGAGGTCCTCGCCCGCGTCGGCGATTGGCCCATCACCCGCGATCTGGTCTGGCCCACCATCAGCGCCAGAGTCAACCGCATCCTGGCCTCCGACGGAAGCATCCCCACCCCACGCCTGCGCTTCATGCTCCGTCCTGTCGTAAATGACATCATTGATGAAGAACTGTTGGGACCAAAGGCCGAGGCCGCGGGCTTCCCCCCCAACCTCGAACGCGCCCGCCTCCACCTCGAAACCCTGTCGCGTGACCCCGCCCAACGTGCCGGGCTAGAGCGTTTGCTGCAAGACGTCAACCTGACGACCGAGCAATACATCGCCAAGCTGGCCCTGCGCACGGCGATTGCCGACTGGGTGCGCCGAACTTTCGTCGACCCTCAGGAAGCCACCGCCCAAGAGGTTGCAGCCTCTTACGAAACGCGCCAGAAAGAACTCACGATCCCCGTCAGCATCTGGCTCGAACGCATCGTCGTCAATGCCGCCGGTGACCAGGAAGCCCGCGGGAAAGCCCACACCGCTGCCGTCGCGGCCCGCGCTCGCGTCGCTGCCGGTCAGTCGTTTGCCGCCGTGGTTCCTTCGGTCACTGAGGGATCCGCGCCGCCCCCCGCTGCTGGCGCGTTCAGTCAGGCACGGGTGCAAGAGAGCCAACTCCCGCCGCCCGTGCTCAGCGCCCTACACTCCCTGGAGGCAGGCGAAATCAGCCCTGTTCTCGAACTCCCCAACGCCTTCGTCCTCCTGCGCTGGCGCGATCGGCACGCCAGCCGACAACCCAGTCTCAACCAGGTCGCCGCCGGCCTGGAGTTGAATCTGAAAGAAAACAAGGGTCACGAGCGTTTCGCCGCGTATCTGGAGGCCCTCAAGCAAGAAGCTGGACTGGTCTTCTATCTCCCCCTCGACCCGCCGACTTCCCGGTCCGAACCCCCCGCCAGCCAGGGCTCGCTCCTTCTGCCTTGATTTGTCGTAACTACTTGGGTACCCGGTTTGAGCGTGGCGCGTCCCCGTTTGGTGTACCGCCTTCAGGCGGAATCCCTCGTCTCGGAGACGGACCACCGTCGCCCGAACCCGGCTGAAACTGGTACTGCGAACCTGGCGACCCACCTGAGTAGTTACGATTTGTCATTCCCTGCCTTTTCCCCCGCCCTCTCCTCACCTGTCGCGCCCCGCGCCACCGCCAGTCTGAAAACTCTTCGGAATCGGCAGCGGTACGTCCATCAGCAGGTCGTTCCAACTGAATTCTGGATCATTGACCACCGCTGCCGGCAGCGCCGCTAGGGCACTGGTCACGTGCCGATGCACCGCCTCCTGATCACCCCCGAGACCGGCGCACTGCGCGTCCACCCAGTGCTGCGCGGCCGCCGTCCCCGTCCTCCCCAGGCCTCCTCCCGCTAGGGCCCTCCCCACCGTCTCCTGCCAGCGCTTCCCGACCCAGGCCTCCCACTCGGGCTCCAGGATGGCCGCTGCACTCCGATACCCCAGCGTCGCATTGTCCAGCGTGTTCACTCCCCCCTTCGCGTCAGCCTCCGTCAGCAGGGCGGTGACCGGCCCGATGACATGCATCATAACCCCCTCGGCATGACGCACAAGAGCGTTCTTCAGGACTCCGTCGCGCCTCACCTCCGCGCAGCGCCGCTCCACGGTCAACTCCGAAAGCACCGCCCCGCCCCCCTTCCGACCGACCAACGCCACCGCCGGGTTTCGCACCGAAAAACTGTTCCGCACCAGGTACGCCTCCGGAAAAACCGCCAGGAACGTCCGTGCCACCAGCATGAAGTCCTCCCTGCGCACTTGGTACAGCGGTACCCACTGACAGAAAAGCCCCCCCTCATCCAATGCGGCCCGCACCTGACGGAAGTACTCCAGCCCATACAACCCCGCCAAACCCTCCCGCCAGGGCACAAACAGGTCGCCCAGGATGATGTCATAGGCCTGTCGTTGCGCCGCCAGGAACACCCGCCCATCGGTCAGGTACACCCGACTACGCGGATCCGTGAAGAGACCGCCGCGGTCGCGCGGAAAGCCGTCGCGGCACAGCGTCAGCACCAGCGGCGATATCTCCAGCGCGTCCAGACGCTCAACCCTAGGATCCAGCAGCGCCGCCTCCGCCGTGAAACCCGCCCCTAGCCCAAGCGCCGCCACCCGCCGCGGCGCCTCGTGCAACACCAAGGGCAGCAGCATCTGAACCCGATCCAGGCGCTGCGAATGGCTGCCGCCCACCCCGTAGGAGTTGTTCAGCAGGATGCGACGTTGCCCGTTGGCCGCCTCCAACAGCACCCCGATGCCATCCCGATCATGCAGAATGCGGCGCGGCGTTAACCCCGGTCCCGGAGCGCGAAACAACGCCAACCCCCCATATCCCTCCACCCGCGGCGCGGCATACAGGAAACCCAGAAACACCAGCCCCAGCCATATCCACGAGCGCCGCACCCAGAGTGCCCAGGTCAGCACCGCGGCGCACCCCGCACCCAGTACGCCCATGCCAAACCACGGCCCCGCCCAGGGCATCAGCACGCCCTGCGCCAGCAGCGAGCCAAACAACGCCCCAAACCCATTGGCCAGTAGCACTACCCCCCAGAAACGGCCCCGGCTGTCATCCCGTGCCACCGCCGTCCGCGAGAAGAGCAGGGGGAACAGCGCGCCCGCCACCACAAACAGCGGCAACAGCCCGACCAGCGCCAGCCGCAGCGCTCCCCTCGCATAGGCCCAGGCACCCTCCCGTAGCGGCAACGGCGTCAAATCCTGCGTCAACCAGCAGAACAGCACCGGCTCCACCAACACCAGCACCGTCGTCGCCAGCAGGCAGACCCTCAGTGCCGCCCCCCACTGCCGCAGCCCGCGCGCCAGCAGGCTGCCCAGCGCTAGTCCCACCAGCACCGTTCCCAGCACCACTACCGTCGTGTGCTGTGAGCTTGCCGTCACCTGACTCACCTGCTGGAACGCCAACACCTCCAGCGCCAGCACCAGCGCCCCGCTGCCGAACCACGGTAGACCCTGTCTCACCCCCGCCAGCGCCCGCCGCAGGGTCAGAGCCGGAATCCCCCCCTTCCGGACCACCTCGCCCGCCGGCAACTTCCCCCCAATCACCCAAACCGCCCCCGCCAAGACAAGATTCCCCCCACACAGCAATAGCCCACAGTCCAGCAGGCCCAGGCGCGGCGCTAGCCACAGCGGCACGAGCCCCACCCCCACCGCCCCTCCCAGCGTGTTGATGCCGTAGTACCAGCTCCCCCAACGCGCCATCGGCCGCCGTGGCGAACACACCCCCGCCACCAGAAAAGGCAAGAACGCCCCGCATGCCAGCGACGGCAGCAACACCAGGCTCGCCGCCAACCCCGCCCGCACGACCACCCCCGACGCTTGCGCCACCCGCTCAGGACCCAGCCACGGCCACAACCCGTCACTCAAAGGCAGTGAGAATAACACCGGCAGCGCCAGCACCCCGCACGCCGCCTGACATACCGCCGCCGCTCGCCACGGCCTGATCACCCGCCCTCTGCCCAGCAGCGCCGCCGCCAACCCCGCCCCCAGTGCAGTTCCCAAAACGAAGGTCCCGAACGTTACCGCCGCCGCATCCGCCGACCCCCCCAACAAGTCCAGCAAGCGCCGCGTCCACAGCAACTCGTGACCCACCGCCACCAGTCCGGACCCCACGCAGATCAGGCCCAATCCGGCCTCCGCCCAGCGGCCCAGCCCAGCCGCTCTGTTCAACCCATCGCTCATCACTCTAACCCCGGCTCCATAAAGATTTTCGACCTGTGCAATAAGGATGGGCCGTGGTATTCAGCCCCAAAGGGGCGTTCCATACCAGCCCAGGGCAACGCCCTGGGTACCCGTCCACAGCGCGGATTGAGCCCTGAAGGGGCGGACCATGCGGCCTCGGTGCGGAGGTATGGCAGATAGTTCGCCCCTACAGGGCTCAATCCCATAACCGTCCTATTCCCAGGGCGTTGCCCTGGGCTGGTATGGCAGCGCGCCTTCAGCGCTCCAGACGGACTCCCTTATTGCACAGGTCGAATCTTTTCCGTGCCGCCCACACCCACACCAGCACCCAAATATAGTGTGAGGCTCTGGCAGAACCATCGGCCATCCAGCATCTCCCGCTTGGAGCCGGCGGCCCCGCTGGAGGGCGAGTGGCCCCAGGCGCACCCGCGCCCGCGAGCCGTCCCCTTCCAATGCCTTACCCCGCCGCTTTCTTGAAACCGCCCTGCGCCGCTGCAGGCGCAAGTCAGCTCCGTAGGGGTTTGCTTGTATGAGACTTGCAGCAACCTCGTAGGATACCAGGCGTTTCCCATGCCGCCCTTCGTCCGCCGCGGCGGACGAAGGGCGTTGGAGGGCGCCGCTGCGTCGGCGCCGCGGCGGCCACGCAGGGCCGCCCTCCAGGCGATCCGGCGCGTACCGGCCGGATCGGAATGGGACCCGCGTCGG
>CAILKC010000802.1 GCA_903834675.1 uncultured Victivallales bacterium
CCGTAATACTGGTGATCTGCTGCTGGGTGCCGCTCTCGCTGCCGTTGGTGACGGCGCTGATGTCGACGATAACCGTCTCGTCGGCCTCGTCGAGAGTGTCCTGAACCGCGGTCACCGTGATGCTGCCCGAGCTACTGCCAGCCGCGATCACGATCTGTGTGCCAGAGCGGGTGTAGTCGGTCGCGAACGTGGCGCTGCCGCTGAAGGCCAGGTCCACCGTAACCGGCAGGCCAGATACGGCAGATAGCGTGGCGGTAAAGGTGGCGACCCCACCGGCTTCCGCGATCGCCGCATTGTTCCGGCTCAGGGTTACCGTCGGCGCCGCATCGTCGTCAGTGATCGTCAGCGTGTGCATGGTGGTGGTGCCCAGCGTGGCGTTGGCGGGGCTGGAGAGGGTCACGGTCAGCGTCTCGTTGGCTTCGTCCAAGCTGTCCGGGCTGACCTGTACCGAGATTGTCTTCGTGATCTCGCCCGGGGCGAAGGTCAGCGTGCCGCTGACGGCGGTGTAATCCTGTCCGGCCACGGCCGTGCCGTCGCTGCTCAGGTACTGGACGGTGACGGCGACATCCTGGGCCACACTCAACTGGACGCTGAGCAGGGCTATCTCGGCGGACTCCTCTACCGCGGCCGCCGCCAGCTCGAAAGCCACGCTCGGCGTGGTGCCTTGGAACTCGTAGGCGCCGATATCGACATAGGGCGGCGCGCCGGTGCCGGTGTTGGGAATGCCGAGGTCGTCGTGGCGGGCGTTGCCGACGAGATCCGTTGCCTCCGTATTCGCGTCGCCCAACCCGGCGTCGATACAAGGCGACGTCGGCAGCAGCCGGTAGTCGTTGACCCGAAAGGTGTCGCCTACGGCCGTGAAAGCAGCGGGATTCCCGTAGATCGTGATGGTGTTGGCAGAGTTGGCGACGATGTAGTATTGCAGATGTTGACTGATGTTTGGGTTCAGGAAGCACGCGGCGAAGGCGTTCGCCGTCCAGCTCGCATCGCTGCGAGTGAGGACCGTCGTCCCCGTGTCGGGAGAGTAGGCCCCGACGGCTGTCCATGCGCCGCTGGCTCGGGTCCCCCTGACGGCCGGATCGGCATCCAGGTTCCCGCCGCCATTCGTAACCCACGACGCACCTTTGCTGTACACCCCTGGGCCGTTCCAACCGCCTTGGACCAGGCAGGCGGCGAAACGGCTACCCGACGGCATCTCCAGGTCGTCGTGGTAGGCTTGGGAGCCCGCAGTGCTGGCGCTGTTTCCCCATACGATGCCGTTGGTAAGGTCCAGAGATCCATCGCCGTAGGCATAGATTGCCCCGCCCCAAGCAGCAGCGTTTGCCACCAGGGTGCAGTTCAGCGCAGACGGATTGGAAGCGTAGGTGAAGATTGCCCCCCCGCTCGACGATGCGACATTTCCGGCCATGGTGCAATCAAGAACCTTGGTGGCTGCCGTCCAGTTTGCGAGTACCCCACCGTAGTAGGCTGTGTTGCCGGCAAAGGTGCATGCCGATAGGATCGCCGCGCAATCGGTGCCGTCCGCGACGGCACCGCCGTTCGTGATGGCGCCGCCCGAACTTGCTTGGTTGTCGCTGAACTGGCAGCGGGTGATGGTTGGGCTGGACCCCCCCGAGTTGCGGATGGCGCCGCCTGCGAGAGCCGAGTTCTGAACGAACACGCAATCGGAGATCGTGCCGGAGGGGCATGACTGTGTCCGTACCGCACCCCCGTAGCCCTGCGGCGACGGGGCCGTGGCGGCGTTGCTCGCAAAGAGACACCCAGAAATCGAGAACGGTGCCAGGCTGACGCGGACAGCTCCGCCCCCCCATCCATGCGCCGAATTGCCCGTGAATTTGCTATCGTAAAGATATAGAGTGCAACCTTCTGAGAACACAGCTCCGCCCTCCCCAACAGCCGCATTCGCAGCGAAGATACAGTTCGCCAGAACGACACTCCCACCGTGCCCGAATACCCCGCCCCCGTTGTCTGCCCAACCGCCGCCATTGGCCATGCCTCCGGTCACAGTGAATCCGTCCAAGGTGCCGTTGTCAGACCCGCACACTACGTGATACGAATTGTCCTCGTTGTTTCCTGGCGCGCCGATATCGCCGCTCAGAACTGTCTTATTCGTGACCCAGTCCCGTTGTGCCCGCAGCGTTTCGCTGCCAGCGAAGCCGCCGTACAGGCTAACCTCGGGCGCCAGCTGAAACGAGAGGGCCCGGTCCGTGCCGGTCGTCGGCGTGTAGGTGCCTGCGGCGACCCAGATCTCGTCGCCACTGACAGCCGCGCTCAGCGCCGACGGCAGGCTGGTGTGGGCATTTGCCCATGACCTGCCATTGTGGTTGCCCGCAGCATCCAGGTTGACGAAGATGACCCCGGCATCGTCGTCGGTGATCGTCAACGTATGCCCCGGGGCGGCTCCCAGCGTGGCGTTGACGGGGTTGGAGAGCGTTACGGTCAGAGTCTCGTCGTCCTCGTCCAATGCGTCGTTTGTGATCGGAACCGTGATCGTCTTCGTGATCTCGCCCGGGACAAAGGTGAGCGTGCCGCTGACGGCGGTGTAGTCCTGTCCGGCGGTGGCTGTGCCGTCGCTGGTGGCGTAGTCGATGCGGACAGTGAGAACGGTGGCGGCGGACAGCACTACGGGGATGGCCACCGTTCCCGCGGATTCAAGCGTGCTGGATGAGGCGTTATTGCAGGAGGCCATCGGCGGCAACTGGCTCATTGCCTGAGAGAACTCGGAGGTATTGCCGAGGCCGTCGGTCGCCGTCGCCGTCAGGATCAGGGCAGGGGAGAGAGCACCGCTCATCGTCAGCGACCAAGTGTCGCCGGTGGCCACGGTGCTGCCCAGGAAGATATCCCCCTCGCCGTAACCAGAGGGGTTGGCGACGGTATTCGCGAAGACCTCCACCGTGATGGGTCCCGAAGCGCCGGTGTCGATGGTGCCAGCAATCTGAGTGTCGCCGCCGACGGCGGTGACCGACCGGACCTCCGGGGTGTTCATCAGATCGTTGGGGCCGCCGTCGACGTCCCCCGCATCGTTGAGAGCGACCCCGGCATCGCCTAGGTCGATGCCGAGACCCATGTGGCCGACGATAGAGTTGCCGCGCAAGGTATTCCGCGTGCCAGACGCCATCGTGATGCCGTTCCATTCGTTGAATGCGATGCGGTTCCCTGCGCCGGGCGTCGCGCCGCCGATAAGGATGTCTGAGGACGCATACACCGCAATCCCGACCATGCCGTTCGGCATGGCGAGCGTGCCGGAGGCGTCCGTCCCGATCATGTTCCCCTGAACCGTAGTGCAGCTCGCAGTGTCCTGGATATAAACGCCAGCGTAGCCGTTCGCGGAGATCAGGTTTCCTTCCCCCGGGCTGGCGCCGCCTACAAAGTTCCCGGCACCTGCAGCGTAGAACTTGATGCCGTGTCGTGTGTTGGGCAGCGCCTGCAGCCCATCGGCCGTCGTCCCGATCCGATTCCCCTGGATGACATTGCCAGCCGCCGTGCTGCCGACAACAAAGATCCCGAGCCCGCTGTAGGCCGGAGTCCCGTTTCCTGAAAGCAGGTTCCCTTCGCCGATGCCCGGTCCGCCGATGCGGTTGGCGCCCGCCGCGTCAAGGTAGATTCCCGAGCAGAAGTCCTGACTCCAACCATTGGGGATTGCGGCCACACCCGAGGCGTTCGTACCGATGTAGTTGCCGATGATCACGTTCTCTGTGGCCGTTGTTCCATTCAGAAGCACTCCATGCAGCGCATTGCCGGAGATGATGTTTCGCTGCCCATTCGACGAGCCGCCGATCACCATCTGGCGGCTACCCCACAGCCGAACCCCATGCTGCTGGTTGCCGAGCGCCAACATGCCGGAGTTGTCTACACCTATATAGTTGCCGCGCAATGTGTTGCCGATGGACGATAGGTTCGTTATCAGGACCCCATCCTCAACGTTGCCGGAGATGATGTTGCGGCTCGCTGAAGTGTCTCCGCCGATCACGTTGTTTGGACCGCACATGTCGAGCGTCACACCTGACCGACGGTTGCCCAGTGCGAGGGTGCCGGTACGGTCTGTGCCGATCAGATTGCCCTCGATCCGGTTGGCGCTGGTGCCAGCCCCATACAACGCGATGCCCTGACTAAGAGCCGTGGTCGAGCCGTTGCCGGAGATCAGGTTGCCAGCGCCAGGACTTGTGCCGCCGACGACGGTGCCGCTACCAGCGCTGATCCAGACCCCGGCCATGTAGTCGGCGGCGGTCGCGTTGGGCACGGCCACGGTACCGGTCGGGTCGGTGCCGATGTAGCAGCCTTCGATGCGGTGTTGGCCGGAGCCGCCGTTGACGAAGACCCCGTACTGGCTGAATGCGTTGATCACGAAGCCTCGCAGCAGGCAGGACGAACCCCGCATGTGGACCCCAGCCGCACTCCCTGCTTGCGACCCATTCAGCACGACTTCGGGGCCCGCGGCATTGGTGTCGCCCGTGAAAGCGGTCTGCGTGCCGCCGTCGATGCTGGCGTAGCTCGCCGTGAGGATCGGCAGCGACGCGAGGGGCCGGATCGTGAAGACACCGCCCGCATAGCCGCTGTCGGCAAGAGGTATGTTGAACACAACCTGGGTCCGAGAGTGTGTATTGGCGTAGTCGAAGGCCGCCCTCAGGCTGCCGGCGCCGCTGTCGGCGGTCGTGGTGACGTAGAAGACTTCCCCGTCGTCCCCGGTCGTAAACGTGTAATCATCTACCGCCGTGTCTGTGGAGGTCCCGCCCGGCGTGGTGACACTCACGCTCACCGTCTCACCCGCCGTGCCTGCTGGGGCGATGGCCGTGATCTGCAGGGTCGAGTTCACCGTGAAAGTGGTGGCCGACGTCGTCCCGAACCTCACCGCCGTGGCACCGCTGAGGCCGGTGTCTGTGATCACCACGCTTATTCCGCCAGACGCCGGGCCCTGGATCGGGTTATGGCCCGCGATGGCCGGACGCTGCCACCACAGTGCGGTCGGGCGACCCGCAAGTGTTGCGCCCCAGCCCGTAGTCCCCAACACGTAGTACGCGGTCGTTTGGTCGTCCCCTGTAAACGTGCTCGGGCCGACGCTGGGGGCGTTACCCTCGAAATAGACTCCCGTCAGGCTGGTGCACGTATCGAACGCTCTGTCCCCGATGCTGGTGACGCTGTTGGGGATCGTGACGCTGGTCAGGCTGCTGCAGTAAGAGAACGCAGAGTCCCCGATGCTGGTGACCGGCAGGCCGTCGATCTCGCTGGGGATAGTCACGGCTTCGCCAGAACCGGTGTATTTGTCGATAGTGACCGCGCCGTTTAGGATCGTGTACGTGTAGTCCTCGGCCTGAAGCGCGGCGGACAGGGCGAGAAGGAGCAGCACCGGCAGCAGCCTGGCGGCGCCTGCCGTTCCTAAGCGCAGCCAGGCCTTGGCGGGGCTGGCCAGCGCGAAGGTCACGCCGAGCAGCCCGGTCAGCAGCGACGCCCCTCGGCCCGCCACGACGCGCGACCAGGCTGGCACGACCCGTGACCGGGCAGCACAGTTGTCCCCGCCGCGAGTCCGGATCGCAACCCGGAGGTCTCGATTCACTGGCATGTGTCTCTCCTCTGCACCTGTCGTGGCCCTGTGCCATCCTGGGCCACAGGCCGGTCCGCCCGGCGCACCGCCGTCCCCGACCGTACGCCCTATATCCGTCGGGAAAGCCAGAATCTTATGGGGGCTGGGAGAAAAAAGACGACCTGTGCAATAAGGATGGGCCGAGGTATTCGGCCCCAAAGGGGCGTTGTATCTCAGCCCAGGGCCGGCGTCCGTCCCGGAACGGTCGGGGCTTCCGCCGTCTCGGGGTCTTGCGGACGGCGGTCTTGCAGACGGGGTTTACCGCGAACCTGCCCGGAACGGGCTTGGCATCGCGGGCTCCAGCACTGCCTCCGGCTTGGGCCGGACATACCGGAATGAGACTTGCCGCCGCGGTTCCTATTCCGATCCGGCCGGTACGCGCCGGATCGCCTGGAGGGCGGCCCTGCGTGGCCGCCGCGGCGCCGACGCAGCGGCGCCCTCCAACGCCC
>CAILKC010000803.1 GCA_903834675.1 uncultured Victivallales bacterium
CCGCGGGAAAGTCGCTGGTGCGGCAGGGCCGCAACCGTTTTCCCGTCAGACCGCCCAGCTCGAGAATGGCCTGGGCCACCTCGAAACGGCTCGCGTAGCCGACGGCAGCGTAATGAAAAAGGCCCTGCCGGCGACGCTCCAACACCTCCAGCAGGGCCATCGAGACATCGCGGGTCCAGGTCGGCGCCCCCACCTGGTCCGCCACCATCGCCAGGTCGTCGGTCACGGCGGCTCGAGCCAGAAACTTGCTGACGAAGTTCTGCCCGCCTCGGCCGTAGGTCCACTGCACCCGTACGATGGCGTGCTCGCCGCCCGCCGCCCCCAGCGCCTGCTCCCCGGCGAGCTTGCTGGCGCCGTAGACGCTCAAAGGCCGCGGCAGGTCGGTCTCCCGGTAGGGTCGCTCCAGTTCGCCGTCGAAGACAAAATCGGTACTGATGTGCAGGACGTAGAGCCCCCGCGCCGCCGCCAGACGCCCGAGCGTTCCCACGGCCACATGGTTGACGGCCTCGGCCAGCTCGCGCTTCGTCTCGGCGCCATCGACATTGGTGTAGGCCGCGCAGTTGACCACCGCCGAAGCGCCGGCGAGGGCGAGCTCGACGTGGTCGGCCCGCGTGATGTCGAACTCCGGCAGATCCGGCGCCGTCACTCGGCACCCCGCCGCCCGCAAAGCCTGACACAGGTCCGTGCCCAGCATGCCACGGCCACCCAGAACCGCTATAGATTGGTCTGCCAGTGCCATTCCATCATCCCGGTCCGCCGGCGCCCACGACCGCCCAAGCGGCATGGCACCCCGTGATTAACAAGCGCATACGATAGTGGCCGGAAAGCCCACGTCCACCACGTTTTGGTCCTGGACCCATGGGGTCAACCCTCGACTTTTAGCCTTGTATTGACATTTTCGCTCGGCGGGGCCAAGCAGGTTCCGCCATTCTGCCCAGGCCGCCTCTACCGTCCTCACGTCAATCCAGACATTGAGGTCAAGAACGCCCATGATAGTATGGATTAAAAACGTCAAAGTAAAGCTAAAAGTCGAGGGTTGACCCCAATCCGACCTCTTTGGCCAGGGAGGCCCACTCGGCGAGGCGGCGGCGGTTGCCGTTGACGGTCTCCAATTCCTGCAGGACGATGAGAGGGTGGCCGCCCTTTGCGAGGCGAAGGCCTTCCTCGAGATGCTGGCGGATGGACTGCAGGCCGGGTGGGGCGTAGACCACATCGGTGGCTTTCTGGCGCCACTCAATGGAAAGGCGGTCGCCCACGGCCTCCGTCAGCCTCCCCAAGTCCGTCCAGGGGGAGCAGACAAAACGCCGAAGGTTCGGGATCGAGAGGATCAGCGGGATCTTGCGGGTCAGGTCTTCGCAGCAGCCGTAGTAGGTCATCCCAAAGCGTGCCAGGATCGGCTTCTGGTAGCGCAGCAGGAACTCTTCGTGCTGAGCGGGCGAGACGCCCTGGAACTCCTGGCTTTCCCCGCGTCCCCAGAGGTCTTGCAGGCGGACGTGGGTGGGTTCGAAGCCGGGCGCGGGCAGGTCGTCGCAGGCCATGAGGCCGAGGTTGTTGAGGGTCAGGACGCCGGCCTGCTCGAATTGGTCCATGACGCCGAGGAACCCATCCCTCAGGGTGCGCATCAGGCGATGCACCCAGGCGGGGCGGTCCATGAGGTCGAACAGCAGGGGCTCGACGCCGCGCAACTCAGTGGCCCAGCCATGCAACCAGGCACCTGGTCCGGGCAGGGCGCAGACCTGCTTCACCGGCAGGATATCGCCGAGCAACTCGTGCATCCGGCTCAGGTTCGCCTGGGTGGCGGCGCGGTCGTGGTGATAGCGCGGCAGGACGATCTTCTCGATGTCCGCCTCGGTGCGCAGGGGTGGTTCGTAGCGCCAGGCCACCCGGGTTGAGACGTCGACCTTGACGTTCTCCGGCTGGATATGCTGGACCGGCAAGCCCCAGAAGTGCTGACCTTCGAGGCGCATCACCGCGCTCACCGGCATGCAAGGATCGACGACCGTGTCATCGCCGATCTCGTGCCACTTGAAGAGTTGCCGCCGGAGCTGCTGTTCGAGGCCGACCAGGTACGGGTCGGTGGCTACCAGGCTCGCGCGGGGCAGCAGCTCTTCCCAGGCGCCGCTGCCCGGATGGCAGATGACCGGTGGTCGGTCGGTCCGGCGCAGGCTATTGACGGCCCGCCAGCGGGCCAGTCGGCGCGTGTTCTCGGGGCTGTGGGCCAGTTCGGCAACCCGGCGCGCCAGTTCGCGCACGGTGTCGCGGCCCAGGGTATCCGGTGTCGCCATGTTGGCCTTTCCAAGACGGCTACGTGGCTGAGGTCTGCTCACGCCAGGCGAGGAGACGGGCGGCCAGTTTTCGGAAGCTCGGGGGGCCGTACTTGAGCAGTCGCGACCCCCGGGCAATCTTGCCCAGGCTGATGCCGAGCTCATGGCTGATCTCGCGCTGGGTGGTGCCCTTCAGCAGGAGTGCCATGAGTCGCCAGCGCTGCACGACCTCATCCAGTTCCTGCGGGGTGAGAAGTCCTTGCAGCAGGACTTCTAGTTCCTGCCGGTCGCGTGCCTGCAAGATCAGGCCGCTGAGTTCGTTTAGCTGTTGCTCCTGCATGACAACCTCACGGACGGTCCACGCTGCGCGATTCGGGTAGGTTGAAGCATAGCTCAATCCAGCGGCCAATGCCAACGCCGACTCGGTTGTGCAAGAGCCTCGAACGTTTGGATGTTGCGTCGGCTCGCATGTGGCAGTAAGCTAAGTTTGTGACGTTACATTCTTGCACCGCTTCCGGTGTGCCGGTTGGGACGCTTCGGCGGTAGCGGCGGTGTCGAGGGAAACAGAGGGCATACTCATGGCACCAACGGCAGCCGTGGATGATCGGCATGTTCTGGTCGTGGATGACGAGAGCAGCCTGCGCAAGGTTCTCGGCGACCTGCTGCGTTTGCGCGGCTATGATCCGGTCACGGTCGGGTCTGCTGAGGAGGCGATCAGCCTTCTGGAGACCCAGGCCTTTGCGGTGGCCATTATCGACCTGTCCCTCCAGTATGGCGGTGGGACCATGGACGGCATCGAACTGATGCGCAAGGTACGGGAGTGCTATCCCTCGACGGAGTGTGTCGTCCTTACCGGGGCTCCTTCGCAGAAGCATGCGATCGACGCCGTCTCGGCTGGCGCTTTTGGCTTCCTGCTCAAGCCGTTTAACGTGACCGAGTTGGTGGGCACCCTGGAGCGCGCCCTGGCGCGTCGTCGGGAGAATGCGGAACTGAGTACGGCTCAACGCCAGGCGCGCCAGACCAACGAGGCCAATTCGCGCATTGTCAGCTGTTTGCGCGATGAGTGCCTGGCCTCACTGCAGAATCTGGTGAAACTCGGACAGAATATTATCGAGAGTTCCAATCTGCAGGAAGCCCAGGCCTTTGGGCATCTGGTGCAGACCGAGAGCCAGTGCGTCCTGGACGTCATCGACGACCTTGCGGCCGCCGAAATGGCGGACGACGCCAAGCCCTGACGTGTAGAGGCGCAGGGTGCATGACATGCGGGTCGCATTGGTCATCGGCGAGGGTATAGGGTGCGGCGCTCTGCCCGCCCTGATCGCGGCGTTGCGGCGGCGGGACTGGACCGTCATCCCAGTCTTGTCGTCGCTGGCGGAATCCTGCCTGGGGTCGGCGTTACTGGGTGGGCTGTGCGGGCAAGACCCGGTTGCCGCCGCCGCTCTGGCCGCCGCGGACGTGACCCTGCTAGCCCCCTGTGAAGCGCCACGGCTGGCGGCACTGCTGGCGGCTCCGGCCGGCTCGCTGCCTTTGCCGTTGCCCGTGGTCGTGGTTCCCGTGGCAGCATCTGCCGCGACAGAAGGCAGCACTTCGGCGGCGGGGTTGATCCGCTCGGGTTGGCGTCTTGTCCCCCCGAGTCAGCCGCTGCTTGGGGGCGGTGTGTCTGGCCTGTTCATGGCAAGTCCCGAGGCCGTGTGCGAGAGTGTGGCCGCCAGCGTCGCCGGGCAGGATTTGGCCGGTATTGCCGTGCTCGTTACCGCCGGTCCGACCTGTGAGGATGTGGACCCGGTGCGCTTTCTCAGCAACCGTTCGAGCGGGTTGATGGGCGTCGCTCTCGCGCTGGCCGCCTGGCGGCGCGGGGCTGCGGTGACCCTAGTGCATGGGCCGCTGCAGGTCGAGGTCCCCTGCCTGCCTGGGCTGTTGGCGCTCCCCGTCCGCAGCGCCCGGCAGATGCACGCCGCGGTCATGGGCTGCTGCGCCGCGCACCCGGTGGCTATCCTCTGCGCCGCGGTGGCGGACTTCATGCCGGCGCGCTGCGAGGATCGCAAGATCAAGAAGAACAGCGCCGCCGGGCGGGAGCTGGAGTTGGTGCGTACGCCGGACATCCTGGCGGCTTTGGGGGCTCTGCCGGCCCGGCCCTTTCTGGTCGGCTTCGCGGCGGAAACGCACGACCTCCATGCCCACGCCACCGAGAAGCTCCGGCGGAAGAACTGCGATCTGCTGTGCGCCAACGACGTGACCGAGCCCGGCAGTGGCTTCGGGGTGGCGACCAACCGCATTACGCTCTTTGCCCGCGACGGTTCGGTGACGCCCCTGCCCCAGCTCGCCAAGAGCCAAGCGGCCGAACGCATTCTGGACCGGGTGGTGGCCGGCCTGCGGGCAGGGCGGTCCTCACGGCTCAGCCCATGAACAGGCCGCCGTCGACACTGATGACCTGGCCGGTGATGTAATCCGCCTCCGCGCCGCAGAGGAAGCAGACCAGCGCGGCCACTTCCTCGGGGCGCCCAAAACGGCGCACCGGAATCTCGCGCAGGATATCCTTGCGTTTGGGGTCCTTAATGCCTGCTGTCATCGTGGTTTCAATGAACCCGGGGCTGACGGCATTGACGCGCACTCCGACCCCGGCAAGCTCGCGAGCGACCGAGCGCGTGAAGCCCACCAGTCCCTCCTTGGCGGCGGCATAGTTGGAGCGGTTGGCCGAGCCCAGCCGACCGGCGTCGGAGGTGATGTTGACGATGCGCCCCCAACGCTGGCGGGCCATGGTCATGGAGACTGCGCGGGTCAGGTAGAAAGGCGCCGTGAGGTTGACGCGCAAGGCCTGTTCCCATTGGGCATCGGTCATGAACGAGACGACGCTGTCTGCCAGGACGCCGGCGTTGTTCACCAGGATATCCAGACGGCCGAACTGCGCCACGACGCCATCGACCATAGCCTTGCACTGGCTCGCATCGGCCAGATCAGCCTGCCAGACCGGCATCGCGTCGCCGCTGCCCGGGAGGGTGGCAGCCAGGGCCCGGGCGGCGTCGGCATGCTGGTGCGCCTGCAGCACGACGCGGGCCCCGGCCGCGGCCAGGGCCTGGACGATAGCGCTGCCGATACCGCCGCTCGCGCCGGTGACCAGGGCCACTCTGCCCTCCAGGTCATGACGGCGGACGGCGATGGCGACCGGCGCCGCGCGGGGCGCCTCTGCCAGGGTCAAGATGGCCGGTTCCGGCTCGGGTGCGGGCTCAGGCGCGGGTGGCGCCGTCGCCCCTTGGGTCTTGGCCAGGTAGTCCTCGACGTCTTGCCGATGCAGAACCTCCTTGCCGCGGTCGGCCGCGACCACGGCGAGGTCAAGATTGTGCTGACGGGCAAAGGCGCGGGCCGCGGGCGCCGCGCGAAAGGTCGGCTTGGCGACCGGCGCCGCCGCGTCCAGGAGGCTCAGGTCGACGTCGATGGCGGCGACCGCGGCGTGGGCGGCCATCCTGGCCTCGTTCTCGAGCCGCACATCCGGCGGCGGCGTCCCGGCCTCGCCGATAGCACAGAGCGCGTAGCCGATGGGCACCGTACTCTTCTCCGTGGCGTACACCCCCAGCACCACGCCCGTGCAGGGTGACTCGAATTCGGCCACGGTCTTGTCGGTAATCAGTTCGACCAGAAAGTCACCGGCGCGGACGCGGGCGCCGACCGCGACCTGCCAGGGGCCGACGGTGGCCTCGCTCATGTTCTCGTATAGCTTGGGCAGGTCAACAATGACGGGGGCGCTCATGGTCGTTCCTTGAATACACCTACGTGAAGCCTGAACCCTGGCTCAGCCCAACCGCGCCAGCGCCTCCGGGTTGAGCAGGCTCATGGCCTCATAGCGGCCGACGGCGGCGGAGCGCAGGTTGGCGATACAGGCCGTCGCTACCCGCGCACAGGCCTCACGTGTACCCGAACTGACGTGCGGGGTCAGCAGCACATTGGGCAGGGTGCGCAGATCCTTGTCTGGCAGGCGTGGGATGTAGGGCTCTGCCTCGAAGACATCGAGGCCCGCTGCCGAAAGGCGACCTGCGACCAGGGCGTCGTAGAGCGCGACCTCATCCACCAGCGCGCCGCGGGCGGTGTTGATCAGGATAGCTCCCGGCTGCATACAGGCGAGGGTTTGGGCGTTGATCAGGTGTCGCGTTTCCGCGTTGGAGGGCAGATGCAGGCTGACCACATCGGCGGCGCGCACCGCCTCAGCAAAGTCGTCGGTCAGCCGCTGTACGCCCCAGTTCTGCCGCAACTCGTCCGCTGTTTCGCGGCGTGGCTCCAGGCCCACTACGGTCATGCCGAAGCCCAGGGCTGCGGTCCGGGCGACGCGTCGGCCGATGGCGCCGCAGCCGATCACGGCCAGGCAGCGACCGCGCAGTTCGATACCCTGCGACGGCGCCCAGCGCCGTTGGTCGAGGCTACGCACGAAGGATGCCAGGTTGCGGCAGACCCCCAACAAGAGTGCCAGGGCGTGCTCGGCCACGGCATCCTCCAGCACCCCGGGGGTGTTGGTCACCAGCAACCCAGCCGCGCTCGCCTTGCCCTTGTCGATGCCGTCGTGCCCGACCCCGAAACGGGCGATGACGCCGCCCTTCGGCAGGGCCGCGTAGAGGGCGTCGACGTAACGCTCTACGCCCAGGATGACCGCCCGTGCCCCGTGGAGCTGCACCGCGCGGGCGACCTCGGCTTCCGGCGGCGCCACCACGACCGGAGTCAGGTCCCCGGCCGCCGCAAAGATCTCCTTTGCCTTGAGATACTCGGGTTCGGTGATGACCACCGTGCAGCGGCTCATGGGGCGTCGGTCCTTTCCTGGGGCGGCAGCGCCGCTGGAGGTTGATCGGGTGGTTCCTCGATGGAGATACGCCCGAGGCGTCCTTCGCGAAAGTCCTTGAGCACCGCGGTGGCAGCGCGTTCTGCGTCGATGCGGCCACCTGGGAGGAGCAGTCCGCGGCGTCTGGCGATGGCCTCGATGAAGCCCTCGGGGGTGGCTGGCGCGCCGGTCAGGCCGTAGAGGGGCCAGTTGACCCGGTTTGTCGGCAGCCGGCGAAGCACGTCCCAGAGGAACTCAGTCAGCAATTCGATGCCGAGTACCTCGTCCCGGATGCAGCCCACCAGGCCAAGCCTGAGTTCGTGCTCCTTCGTCTCGATCTTGGGCCAGAGGACGCCCGGGGTATCGAGCAGTTCGACGCCCTCGCGCAGGGGCACCCACTGATTCTGGCGGGTGACCCCCGGTTTCGGCCCCACCAGGACGCGTTTGCCCTCGTAGAGCCGGTTCACCAGGGTTGACTTGCCCACGTTGGGCACGCCCGCGATCATCAGCCGTACTGGGCGGGTCAGCTCGCGAATGGCGCCGCGGCCGCGGCGTTCCGCTTCGGCCACCTGTTTCCAGGCCGCCACCAGCCGACTGGGGTCCGTCAAATGCGGCGAATCCAGCAACAGGACCCGTTCGCCCTGCGCTTCGAGGTAGGCCTGCCAGCGCCGCGAGAGTTCCGGGTCTGCGAGATCGGCTTTATTGGCCACGATGAGCACGGGCCGGCTCTGCAGCAGTTGCCGGAAGCGCGGATTGCGGCTCGAGGCCGGGGCCCGGGCGTCAACCAGTTCGACCACCAGGTCCACCAGCCGCAAGACCTCCTGCATCGCCCGCCCGGCCTTCAGCATGTGTCCGGGATACCAGCCGGTCAGGGGCAGGACGCTGAAATCAACACTAGGCATCGGGGGCCTCATCGGCGGGCGCGGCAAAGCCGGTCGGCGCAAAAAGCCCTGCCACCGAGGGCAACATCTCCCAGCCCGGAGCTTCGACCCGCACCTGCCAGCCTGGTCCAAGCTGCTGGCGGCCCCAGGTGCAGAGGCCGAGGAGAGCATCGAGATCCCAGTGCGGCAGCGGCTCGCCTTGGCGCTCGCAGTGGGTCGGGTCCCAGCAGGGGCCGGGATACAGGCCGCGCCAGGTCAGGACGCCGTGCGGCCCCAGTGCCGCGATCTGCCGGATCATGCGGCGGAGCGCCTTTTGTACCCCCGCGCTCTCCCAGCACGGACTGGGCGCGCGCTCATCCCGCCGCAACGCTGCGGGGGAAACCGCTCGGCGACGCTGCGCCAGGCAGGGCCATTGGTTCAAATCCAGGAGCAGCGCCGGGCAGGTCGCGGCGCCGACGGCCTCCCGTATCAGGGCTTCACCTTCGGCGGTGAAGCGCACCGGCACGAGTTGGGGCTCAGGGCTGGTCGGCGCCGCCTCGGCCCCCGCCGGTTGCCAGGCCAGGTGCCAGGTCAGGCGGTAGACGCGGGGTTGCGGCTGGAGTTCGGTATCCGTCAGCAGGGGTTCGCGCCGCACCCGCAGTCCGCCTTCTTCCGCCACAACAGTGTAGCTGGAGGTGCCGGTCTTGCAGCCGAAGTGGTGCTCCCAGCGCCAGAGATCCGAGCCGGCGCCGATCTCGAGGCGGGCGCCATTGGGTCTCTCGAACACCAGCGCCAGAGGTAGGTGTTGCCAGTGCGCGAGGGTCGCCCCTACGGCAGGCGCCGCGGGGAGGTCACGCCAGCGGGCCTCCTTGCCCTCGGCCAAGTCCTGAGCCGACGGGATGCAGTAGAGGCGTCGCCAGGGGCCAGGCAGGAACAGGCTGCCGAGTCCCACCTGCCGGCGTACCGTTGATCCCTTCCTGAGCTTCAGGTCCGAGACCACCCGCACGTGCCGGGCGCCGTAGCGGAAGGTCTGCGCCATGCCGATCTCGGCGCCGAAGGGGAAATGGCCCGATACCTCCACCAGGGCCGCGCCGCCCTTGTGGAAGTCCCGGAAACGGTCGCTGAGCACCAGGTCGGCGCCGAAATCGTCCAGCTGGAAGGTCACCTCGCGGACCAGGCAGTCGCCGCCGCAGGTGATCTCGGCAGGGCCGTCGACCCGCGCCTTGTCGTGCAGCGCCGTCCAGAGGCCGTCGGAAGGCGCAATCTGCCGCACGCTAGCGCTCGAATTCATGGGATTAGCCTCAGTGAAGCTGCGGCAAACAAGCGCAGACGCTGGCAGCGCAGCGCCTGTTCATGTGAGCCGCTCGATGATCTCATCAAGGGACTTGCGCGTCTGCGGAGTGGGCTCGCCGGCCGGGCGGCCCAACGGGGTCAGGGCCACCACTTCCCAGCAGTCCGGGAGACGCAGGGCCAGGCGTGCCGCGTCTTGGTCAAAGGCGCAGATCCAGCAGGTGCCCAGGCCCTCCGCCGCGGCGGCCAGCACGAGGTGCTCCAAGGCGATCGTTACATCAATGACATGAGCGCTCTGGCCGTTGAAACGCCGCCAGGCCGTCTCGCGGTTGCCCAGCGCCACCACCAGCACCGGCGCGTTGGCCAGCCACGGACGCGGATAGCATTCGCACAGGCGGCGCCTGGCCTCGGGCTGGGTCACGAAGAGAAAGCGTACGGGCTGATTGTTACAGGCGGAGGGAGCCAGGCTCACGGCCTCGAACAAGCGCCCGAGCGTCGCCTCCGAAATCGCCTCCGAAGCATAGGCACGGATGCTGCGGCGGCGGCGCAGAACCTCGTAGAACTCCATGACGGGGTGCTCCCTTTGCAGCGCTCCCTGCTCTCAGACCACTTCCAGAACCGCCGTAACCGAGCCTAAACTGTACACCGTCGCGCCAGGGTCCGCCAGGCTGTCGGCGGTCGGGGCAGGGCTGTTTCAAGAAACGACCGCCGTCGTACCGTCGGCCGTGAAAGCGGCGTCGACGGGCCGCGGACGCGGCCCTCTGCCGCACGCAGTCCATATCGCGCGTCGGCCAGGTGGAGTGGCAAGGTCGCCGACGGCGACCGCGACACCGCTTTGGCTCGGCGCCTGTGCCATGACTGACGGCGTGTGTTCTCGCGCAACCCGATACGGCAGACAGACCACGGGTTGTTGCGACGCCCAGCCCAGTTTCTTGAAACAGCCCTGCGGTCGGGGGGTGCAAGTCAGCTCCGTAGGGGTTTGCTTGTATGAGAACCGCAGAGGGTCGAATAACCTATGCCCAATGACGAATTGCAGAATCCCCGGCCGGGGCACCGCAGTTCTCTGGCTGTCATGTCCGGCACCAGCCAGGGATCCTGAACCTTCGTCGTCACCCCCCACGGAACTGACCTGCGCCCGGCTGTCGGTGGGGTTGCGTCGGCGCCTTTGCGGCACTAGGCTACCTTGGTCGGCGGCGAGAGAGTAGGCGACGGTCTAGGTTGCCCGGCGGCGGCGCTGGGCGGCGGCACAAGCGATGGGCGACCCTTATGGCACGCTATAAACTGCGGCTCGAATACGACGGCACCGGCTTCCGCGGCTGGCAGGTGCAGAAGGACGCTCGCACGGTTCAGGGCGAACTGCTGAGTGCGGCGCGGCAGGTATTTGGCGGGGAAGTTGACGTTCAGGGGGCCGGGCGGACGGACGCCGGGGTTCACGCTCTCGGGCAGGTGGCGCATCTCGCCGCCCCCGCGGCGCTCGAGCCCTTCCGGGTGGTTTTTGGGATGAACGACCTCTTGCCGGCGGACATCAACATCCTGGAAGCCGAACGCACTCACATGCGTTTTCATGCCCGGCACCACGCCATCGGGCGCAGTTACATGTATCTGATTGCGACGCGCCGGAGCGCTTTTGCGCAGGAGCGCTCATGGTGGGTGCGTGACCGGCTCGACCTTCGGCGCATGCAGGCGGCGGCGGCCCTCTTCAAAGGCTTTCACGATTTTGCTTCCTTCGCCGACCGCGATCTCGAGGCGGGCACCTCGACCCAGGTTGACATTGACGAGGTCCAGCTCGAGGCTGATCAGGACCTGATTCTCTTCCGCATTGCCGGATCGCACTTTCTCTGGAAGATGGTACGGCGGATCGTCGGCGTCCTGGTGGAGGTGGGGCGCGGCCAACTCGGCGAAGCGGAGGTGACGACGCTGTTGACCACGCATACGAACCGTCCCGCCAAGTGGACGGCGCCGCCCTGCGGGCTCTATCTGCAGCAGGTACGCTACAAGGACGAGCCCTGGCAGCCGCTCTTCGTTCCCGCCTTCCCCCTGGCGCAATGAAGCGCGCCCGGCCGGTGGGACACAGGTGGGACCGGCGCGTCTCAGACGAGGTTACGACATGAACCACAGTCCCTGGGCCGGCAAGCCCGCGCCCGAGAGTCTCCTGGAGGATATTCCGCGGCTGCTGGCGGCCTACCACGGGGAGCATCCTGACCCCGGCGAGGCAGGCCAGCGGGTCTCGTTTGGCACCAGCGGTCACCGGGGCAGTTCGCGGCGCCGCAGTTTCAACGAGGATCACATCCTGGCGATCACGCAGGCGATCTGCAACCAGCGTCGGCGGGCAGGGGTTGCCGGACCGCTGTTTCTGGGGATGGACACGCATGCGCTCAGCGCTGTGGCGCACGGCACGGCGTTGGAGGTGTTGGCTGGCAACGGCGTGGAGGTGCGCCTGGCCCGCGATCAGGGCTTCACCCCGACGCCGGTGATTTCACACGCCATCCTGGGGTGGAACCGGCCCTGCGGCGCCGGCCAGGCCGACGGTATCATCATCACGCCGTCGCACAATCCGCCCGCGGATGGCGGCATCAAGTACAACCCGGCCCATGGCGGACCGGCGGATACGGAGACCACGAAGGCGATCGAGGACGAGGCCAACCGCATCCTGCGGGAAGGCCTGGCCGGGGTGCGGCGCGTCAGCCTGGCGCAGGCGCTGCGCCTCGGCACGACGAGGCAGCACGACTACATCACGCCCTACGTTGCCGACCTGCCAAGTGTCCTGGATCTGGACGCCATCCGGGCGGCCGGCCTACGGCTGGGCGCCGACGCCCTGGGCGGTGCCAGCCTGGCTTACTGGGAGGCCATCGCCGCCACCCACGGCCTCGACATCACGCCGCTGAACACGCGACCCGACCCGACCTTTCGCTTCATGCACGTGGACCATGATGGCACGATTCGGATGGACTGTTCCTCGCCCTTTGCCATGGCGGGGCTGATTGGGCTCAAGGATCGCTTCGATCTGGCGTTCGGCACCGATCCGGACGCCGACCGGCATGGCATCGTCACGCCGGTGGGCGGGTTGCTGAATCCCAACCACTACCTGACGGTGGCCGCGTGGTATCTGTTCTCGCACCGGCCGGGCTGGGGGCCCGGCATGCGCCTGGGCAAGACGGTGGTCACCAGCGCTATGCTGGATCGGGTCGCGGCGTGGCTCGGCCGGGAGGTGGTCGATGTCCCGGTCGGCTTCAAGTGGTTTGTGGACGGCTTGCTGACGGCATCCCTGGGACTCGCGGGCGAGGAAAGTGCCGGGGCGTCATTTCTGCGGCGTGATGGGACGGTCTGGTCAACCGACAAAGATGGCCTCATTCTGGCCTTGTTGGCGGCGGAAGTCGCGGCGGTGACACAGCGCGACCCGGCGCACCACTACGCCGACCTGACCGAGCGCTTCGGCACGCCGGCCTACAAGCGTATCGACGCGCCCGCGAATGCCGCCCAGCGGGCGATCCTGGGCAAGCTGTCGGCCGGAAGCATCACGGCGAAGAGTCTGGCCGATGAGCGCATCGCCCGGGTTCTGACCACGGCTCCCGGCAATGGCGCGGCCCTCGGTGGGCTCAAGGTCGAGACGGCCAGCGGTTGGTTCGCGGCCCGGCCGTCCGGGACCGAGAACATCTACAAGATCTACGCCGAAAGCTTCCGCGGCGCAGCCCACCTCGAGGTGCTGCTGCTGGAAGCCCAGAAGTTGGTGGCGGCGGCGTTCCAGCAGGCCGGCGAGGGTTTGGCAGAACCTCGTTCCCCAGTATGAGATTTCCTGGTGGCGGTCTGCCTGGTGGGCCGAGGGTTTCGGGCGGATTCGCGGTATGCCCGGTCCTGGAGCCCGCGATGCCAAGGACCCGCCGGGGCCGGGTTCGCGGTATCTTGAGCCAGACGCGGCGGCAGGGGATACGGCGGAGACCGCCGGCCTCCAGGCGGTTCGCCGCGTTCCGGGCGAAGCGGAATGGAACCGCGTCTAACCCTGGAGCCCGCGATGCCAAGGACCCGCCGGGGCCTGGTTCGCGGTATCTGCAGCTGCAGGACCCCAGATACGGCGGAAGCCCCGGCTGAGCCGGTGCGGACCGCCGGCTCCAGAGCCGAGGGCCTGGCAGGCGCCCAATAGTTCAGCGCCTAGCGGCGTTAGAGGTGCAGAGGGTGAACATGAATCAAGATCGCATTGCCGTGATGGGTTCCGGCCTGGTCTGCTGCCTCGGGGCGGGGGTGGACGAGGTCTACCGGCGCATGTGCGTCGGCGAGTGCGGCATTCGGCCGCTGGACCGCTTTCCGGCCGAGCCCTATCCCCAGAAGAACGGCGGCCAGATTCCGGCGGCGGTGGAGGAGCGGCTGCGGGCGGAGTTTCCTGACGACGATCTGGCGGGGGCGTTGGTCAAGAGCGCGGGCGGCGAGGCGCTCCGGCAAGCCGGTCGGCGGCCAGGCGTCGCGGACCCGCGTCTGGGGCTGGTACTGGCCACCAATTTTGGTCCGATGGAGTCGCTCGAGTGGTGCTGGCGCGAGCGGCTCGACGTCGGCTCCATGGATGCGGCGACGTTTGGGCGCTTCGACCACTTCTTGGCGCAGATGGCCGAGTTTCTCGGCTGTGGGGGTCCGCGGGCGCAGCTCAGTCTCTCGTGCGCCTCTGGCGCCGCCGCCCTGGCGCTGGCGGCGGACCTGGTGCGCAGCGGTCGTGCCGACCGCGTTCTCGCCATCGGCTACGATCTGCTGACGGAGTTTTGCTGGTGCGGCCTGACCAATCTGCACACGATCACCACCGACTGCATGCGGCCCTTCGACCTGAATCGTTCGGGGACCGTCTTCAGCGAGGGCGCGGCGGCGATGCTGATCGAAGGCGCGGCGGTGGCCACGGCGCCGGCGCTGGGCTGGCTGGCGGGGGTGGCCACCAACAACAACGCCTTCCACATGACCGCGCCGCCCAAGGAAGCTGAAGGCTCCCAGCGGGCCATGGCTGCGGCCTTGGCCGATGCGGGGCTGGCTCCGAGCGCGGTGGAGCATATCTGCGCTCACGCCACCAGCACCAAGGCGAACGACGTCAGCGAAGCCGCGGCCTGCCGCAACCTCTTCGGCGAGCGTTTGGCCAGCATGACCGTAGCGGCGCACAAGTCGCAGTTTGGGCACCTGATGGGGGCCGCGGGGCTGGCGGAGGCGATCGTCACCCTGCAAGTCATCCGGCACGGGATCATTCCGCCCACCATTAACCATGTGACGCCCGACCCAGAGTGTCCGGTGGACTGCGTTCGCGGTACGGCTCGGGTGCGGCGGGTCAAGGTGGCGATCACCAACTCAGCCGGCATCGGCGGCAACAACAGCAGCGTGGTCCTTCTGGCCGCGTCCTGAGGGGAGTTCAACACGGTGGCGACGGCAGCGCTTCAGGTTACAGGCATCGGTTGGGTCCTGCCCGGCGGCGTCGGCAGCGGGGTCGGCTTCTTCGAGCTGGCGCGGGCGTGGCGTTGGGAGCCGGCGGACAATGCCGCGCTGGCAGGTTTCAGCGCCAAGGATTATCTGAGCTCGGTGAAAGGGTATCTGGATCCGGCGAGCGCCTTCTGTCTGGCGGCGGCGTCCCTGGCGATGGGGAGGGGCGCGGCGGCGGCGGCCGGGGGGACGCTCAGGGCCCGGTCGGGGGTCTGCACCATCAGCCGCTACGGCGCTACGCTCTCGGGCTACCGCTTTACGGAGCAGCTCTTGCGGAAGGGCCCACGCTTTGCCAGCCCGCTGATCTTCCCGCATGGCTACGCCAATACGGCGGGCAATCTGGCGGCCATCGAATTCGGTTTCGGCGGGCCGCACATGGTGTTGTATGGCGAGCAGGATGTACGCGAGGCCCTCGAGTTCGCCGCGCGGCGGCTGGATGACGGGAGTGCGGACGAGATGGTGGTTGCGGCTTACGAGTCCGCCGAGGGTCTGGCTCTTCCCGACGGCGCCGCGGTCGCGCACGGGGCGCTGGCGCTGTACCTGCAGGCGAAGCCTGACCGTCCTAGCCTCGTGACGCTCGACCTGGAGCGGCTGCGGGGGCTAGCGCCCGCGGACTCGGCCCGCGGCATGACCGCCGCCTTCATCCAGGTGCTGGCCGCCCAGCTTGGCTGAGGCCCGCCGGGAAGCCTTCACCCACGCAGGTCGCGCATGGGGCTCCAGAGCGGGTTCTTGCTGGAGACGTCGACCGTGTAGGGCGGGTGGTACTTCGCCGAACACTCGCAGAACACCTTGCATCGCAAGGTATCGGCGATCCACTTTTCAATCTTCAGCACCAACATCTTACGGCGCAGACGGCCCTGCATGTCACGGTTCAGAACCGCGGGCAGTGCGTTGGTGGTAACGATCTCGTCGATGGCGGGGTCGTTGAGGTTCTCTTTCACTTCCGGAGACGAGTGAAAGTGAGTGACCATAAAGATGACGCGGCGGGCGTGGGCCGCTTTGAGGCAGCGGCAGCACCCGGCGATGGTACTGCCGGTGCGGACCATATCGTCGACCACGACCACGTCGCGGCCGGTGAGGTCCTCGAGGCGGGTGGGGGAGTCGGCTCGAGCTCGGATGTCGACCTTGCGCTCACCGCTGCGTTCCTTGTCCATCAGCAACAGCGCCGGCCGAAAGCCGATGAGCAGGTGCTCCGAGTGCGCCTTCAGGCGGTCGTAGACTTCCTGCACAAAGGGCGTGGCGCCGTGGTCCGGGGCGCAGACCACAAAGCCCTGATCGTCGGCGCGTGGTTCCATGATGGCGTGCCGGGTCAGGTAGTCAACGTAGAGGTCAGTCGGCTTCAGGTTGAGGAATGATCCAGCGAACTCCTGGGCGAAGATTTTCTGCACCGAGACCGAGTGATTGTGGACGGTCATGACCCAGTCCACGCCACTGGTCCGCAGCAACTGGGCATAGAGGCGACTGCTGAAGGGCTGGCCGTCGAACTTTTTACGGTCGGCGCGGCTGCGGGCGAGGGCGGGATCGCCATGGCTTTCCTGGGGGCCGCGGTCCTGGGCGCTGTAGAACAGGTCGGTTTCCACCAACACGACGCGGGCGGCGCCATTGTCCTTGGCGGCGCGGGCAATCAGGCAGTTACGCATGGCTCGGGCGTTGCGGGTGTGGTCGCCGCAGCAGGTAGAGATGACCACGACGGTCTGGTCGCGCAGGGCCTGGCCGATGTGGTCAAGGTCCTTTTCGTCGCTGATAAAGCGTGGGCAGAACTCGGTATTGAGGAAGCTCTTGTACGAGATCAGGTCGGAGATGTCCGCCTGCTGGCCCATGAAGCGGGCCACATCGATGGCGAACGGGTCATCCGCCACGGCGCCGACGATCATTGCGTTATAGTCCACCAAGGCAACTCCCGGGCTTGCATCGCCCTTCCGTGCTCCGCGACAGAATCTGAGCCGGGACCGGGCTGTCGGCGTCCAACCGCGGTCGAATATACCACCGAGCCGCGACAGTGGCGGGCAGCCCGGCGGGGAAAAGTGCGGTCGCGGCGGGCCTGGTCTTGGGGTCAAGGACTCCGGGGTTCCCAGCGGCGGGCCGCGTCGAGGACGTGTCGTACGGGCATCCCGGCGGACTCCGCAATCTGGCGGGCCGACTCGAATTCCGGCGTTAGCTCGATCCCGTCGGGACGTTCGATGCGCTTGCACTCGACCTGACCCCAGGGCGTGTCGACGCGGGCCTTGCCACGGGCCAGGACGCAGCGTGTAGCGGGCCAGGTGCGCAGGCCGATGCTGGAGGACCGGCTCAGGATCAACTGCGCCAGGCGGCTGGCGTCGGCGGGTCGGCTGAGCACGGTCAGGCGTGTGCCCGGGCGGTTCTTCTTCATCTGCACCGCGGTCAGGCTGACGTCGAGGGCCCCGGCTCTGAGCAGTTCCTCGCTGAGGGCGCCCATGACTTCGCCGGTCTGGTCGTCGAGGTCGCATTCGCTGACGGTTACCGTGTCGTGCCCCAAGGGCGGCGCGTCGTCGACCTCGACCAGGTAGGCGCGCACGATATTGGGCAGGGCAGCGAACTCCTTACGGCCATGGCCGGAGGCGGTTTTCAGCACGCGCATGGGCAGGTTGTCCCAGGAGCCTGCGCTCAGCGTGGTCAGCACCGCGGCGGCGGTCGGGGTGGTGAGTTCGGCGCTGATGGGGAGGCGGATGACGGTGGCGCCTTCCAGCAGCAGCGCCGTGGCGGGTGCCGGGTTGGGCATGGTGCCGTGGGCGCAGCGGATGGTGCCCTGGCCGATGGTCAAGGCCGAGCAGTACACCCGCTCGACGCCAAGCTGCTCAAGCGCCAGGCAGATGCCGACGATGTCGGTGATCGAATCCAGCGCGCCGACTTCGTGGAAGTGGATCTGCTCGACCGGGACGCCATGCACGGCCGCCTCCACCTCACCCAGGCGCCGGAAGATACGGGCAGCCCGCTCGCGGGCCCGAACCGGCGCGTCGAGACGGTCGATGATGGCCAGAATCTCTCCCAAGCCACGCTGCCCGTGCCCGGCAGAAGAATCAAGAGGCGGGAGACGAGGGCGCGAAGCTGCCTCGTGCTCATGGCCATGCTCGTGCTTGTGCTCGTGCTCGTGCTCGTGGCCATGCTCATGACCGTGCTTGTGCTCGTGCTTGGGCTCATGGTCTTGCTCGTGCTTGTGCTCTCGCTTCTGCCCCGCGGTCTCGGGGGGGCCGTTTTTCGCCGGGTCCGGGCGTCCCTCATCGGCCTGGTGGCCGCCGTCGAGCACCTCGACATAGCCGCAGACCAGGCCATGCCGACAGGTGCGGCGCTCGAAGCGTACCTCCACGTCGGCGAGTCCGGCCGCGCGCAGGCTGCGCACCAGGGCGGCGGGGTCGGCGCCGAGATCGCACAGCGCGGCCAGAAGCATATCGCCGGACGCTCCGGCAACCGGCTCGAAACACACGGCTCGGCTCACGGTATCTTCTCCATCCTTAGCTTCAACTGGCCACGATCCGTCGGGCCCCACCGACTAATCTAGTGCCGACGGACGCTAGTGAGAACTCGTCTCGAGAGGCGTATCGGCCCGTTTCAGCGGCTGTATCAAGGAATGACCGCCGTCGTACCGCCGACAGTGAAAGCGGCGTCGACGGGCCGCGTCCGCGGCCCTCTGCCGCACGCAGTCCATATCGCGCGTCGGCCAGGTGGAGTGCGCGTGGCAAGGTCGCCGGCGGCGACCGCGACACCGCTTTGGCTTGGCGCCTGTGCCATGCCTGACGGCCTATGTTCTCGCGCAACCCGATACGGCATGCAGACCACGGGGGTTTGCGCCGCCCAGCCGGGTTTCTTGAAACAGCCCTGGCCGGTTTCGGCGGCTGTTGCTGGCGGGTGGTGGTGGCGCTACCTTGGAGGACGCATCGTTGGCTTCGCAGGCGAAGGAGATGGGTTAGATGTTCACAATCGGCATCCAGAGAGTTCTCCGTGCCACGGCGGTGGTGGCCATGCTGGGCGGAGGGTCGAGGGCCGTGGACTACTACGTTTCCCCTAGGGGCAATGACGCCAACGACGGCTCCGGGCCGGCCGATGGGAAGGCCTTGCGCACGGTCCAGGCCGCGGTGGATAAGGCCCAGCCGGGGGATAGCGTGCTGTTGCGCACCGGGGTCTACCGCGAGACGGTCGTTTTCCCACGTAGCGGCACGGCCGAGCGGCCGATCACGGTCAAGCCCGGCGCCAAGGAGAAGCCCGTGATCAGTGGCTGCGAGCCGGTCGGCGGCTGGGCCCTGCATGATGCGGCCAAGGGCATCTGGAAGGCGCCCATGGGCTGGACCCTGGGACTGGGGCGAAACCAGGTTTTCGTCGACGACCAGGTGCTGATCGAGGCGCGGCATCCAAACACCGCGGACGCGGGGCTGGGCATGTACGTGTCCGATCTCAGCCCCTTGTGGCCGACCTTTGCCGAGCTGTCGATCCCGGACGCCAAGGCTGCGCCCGGGCGCATCACGGGCAAGTTGCTCGAGGGCGTGCCGGACGACTATTGGAAGGGCGCCTGCTACTACGGCGTGCATTACGAGGGCTGGGCGGCGCAGACCGGCGTGGTCGAGAGTTCGAAGTCCGGCGAGATCACGGTGGGCGACCGCACCCGCACCTGGTGGTTCGGCTCGGCCTACGGCGGCGGCTACAAGCCCGAGGAGGGCCGTGGCATGCTGGTCGGGCACATGAATGCGCTGGATCAGCCCGGCGAATGGCATTGGCAGGACAACACGCTGTACCTGATTCCCAAGGACGGCAAGCAACCCGTCACCGTCGAGGCCAAGGCGCGCCAGCTCGCCTTCGATCTGAGTGGTCGGGAGCACATCCGGCTGGAGGGGTTGACGGTGCGTGCCGCCTCGCTGCGGCTGGAGGGGTCAGCCTTCTGCGTGGTTGACGGCTGCGACATCTCCTACGTTTCGCACTACACCCGGCACTACGACATTGGCCAGATCGAGACCGGCCGCGACACCATCAAGTCCGGCGAGACCGGCATCTTCGTCAGCGGCCACGATAACGCCTTCCTCAATAGCAGCATCCGCATCAGCGCCGGGGCCGGCTTCTACCTGCGCGGCTACCACCACGCCCTCCACAACTGCCTGATTGACGAGGTCAGCTACACCAGCCACTACCTCAATGCCATCACCGATGCGGTCTCCGATTTCCCGGACTACGAGAACTTCCTGGTCGGCGGCCATGTGATCACCTACAACACCATGCGCAACGCCGGACGGCACTTCTTCAACGTCTACGGCAACGGCACCAGCTCCGCCTCGCGCAACCGTGGCCCGATGGACTACATGGCGACGCTGTTCGCCCACAACCATCTCTACAATGGCATGTTACAGACCAAGGATGCCGGTTTTCTCACGGGCTACTACACCAGCGGTGGCACGCTCGACGGACTGAACACGCAGATCGTCTACAACGTCATGCACGACTGCTACGACCTGGCTGCCATGCGCTGGAATGCGCTCGGCATCGTCTACCTCGACGCGGGCTCCTGCGACGTTGACCTGCACGACAATCTGCTCTGGGCCGCGCCGGGGTCGCTGCAGCGCGGTCTCTGGTACAACACCATGTGCGTCGACGTCCACGAGCGTGACAACCTCTTCCATGGCGAGTTCGAGCGCACCTGCGCCGAACTGAAGCCAGCGGACTTTCCCGGCGGCAAGCCGTTCCGCTTCGGGCACGACTTCGGGAGTCCGCCGTCGCGGCCGGTCTGGCCGCAACTGGAGCGCCGCATCATCGAGGCCGAGGCGTGCAGCGCCACGGCTCCCGGGCTGACGACGTCCGCAACCGGCATCAGCGGCCTGCAGGATGGCGCCTGGATCGGCCTGGGCGAGGTCGACTTTGGCGTCGGCTGGCAGTCGGCCATCTTGCAGTTCGCCAGCGCGAGGAAGGAGCTGAACACGGACAAGGCAGCGCGCGCCAACCCGCGTCACCAGAAGGCGACCGACCCGCTGGTGCTGGAGGCCATCCACAACGACGGCGCTCAGGAGAAGGTGCGCACGCAGTGGACCTTCATCCATGGGGTCCGCGACGGCGCCTGGATCCGTTTCAACCAGGTGCCGTTGGGCGAGGGCTATGGGCGTTTCCGGGCCATCTACGGCAACGACCAGGAGAAGGCGCGGCGTCTGGAGGTCCGCCTGGACCAGGTTGACGGACCGCTGGTCGGGCAGGTCGAACTGCCGCAGACCGACCGGGCGCGTGGCGGCCGTATCCAGATCTACGCGGCGGCGACGGGCGCGGTCAGCGCCGAGGCCACGGGGACGCACGACGTCTTCCTGGTCTTCCGCGGCGAGGAGGGCCAGACCGTCGGCGAGTTCGAATACTTCCGCTTTGAGCAGTATCGCGGCGTGCTTGCCCTGCAGAAGAACGAGGTCAAGATCGAGTTGCGCCTGGGCAGCCCGACGGGGGTGAAGCTTGGCGAGTTCTACCCGCGCTATACCGGCGGAGTGGACACCTTTCGCGAGTTGGTAGCCACGCTGGAGTCGGCCTCAGGCATCCAGCCCTTGTTCGCCGTTGTGCGTTCTGCCGCGGCGGGTCCGATCGGCACGCTCGACGCCTTTCGGTTGGAGAAGGCGAAGCAGCCCATCGACTGGAGCGGCGTCGGCGTCGCCCCGCTGGAGCGCGAGGGTCGGCTGGTATTCCCTGAAGCGACCAACCGGCCCTGCGCTCGGCCGGCGGACAAGTATCCCAAGGTCGGCACGGTGGCCAGCGGCGGTCGGCCGCGGGCCATCGCCATGGCCAGCCGTCTCGACGCGGCCCCCGTCGTCGATGGGGCGCTGGGCGATTGGCCGGTCAGCGACCCGGCGCGCACCTTGGTCCTGAAGGAATCCTACGACGCCACGCCGACCACGGCGCCGCCCAGCCAGGCCTGGATTGGCTACGACGCCGAGGCGCTTTACATCGCCCTGCGGCACCCGGTCGGCAACGCCGCGGGCCTGCTGCCCTCAACCCATACATGGGGGCGCGATGATGGCGTCGAGATCGCCTTCCAGGATGGTTTCGCGAAGAAAGCGGGGGCCATCCTGACCCTCTACGGCTTCCCGGATGGCAAGTTCAGCAGCGAGGACTACGGCGGCGCGAGTCCCGGGACCATCGCCAGTCTGGAGAAAGGGGTGACGTACAAGGCCAAGATGGGCGCCGGAGAATGGACCTGCGAATGGCGTATCCCCTTCGCCGCCTGCGGCTTCACTCCTGCCACCGCCCCTGCCCTGTTCTTCAACCTGGGGGTCAAGAAGACGACCCCCGACGCCTGGGTGGTCTGGCGCGGCACCGGCGGCGCCACCTATCAGGTTGGCAATGCGGGCCTGCTCGTCTTTCCCGCCGAGATGCGGGCTGCCGGCGTGCCGACGGAGGGGCTGGAGGTATGGCTGGATGCCGCCGATGCCGCTACCGTGCAGCAGGACGACGCGGGCAATGTCGCGGTCTGGAAAGACAAGAGTGGCAAGGGCCGCGACGCGCGCCAGGACACGGCGGCGTTCAGACCGCAGTTCGAGGCGACGGGCCTGAATGGTCGTCCGGCGCTGCGCTTCGACGAGAAACGGTTGACCCGGTTCGAACTGCCCGATCTCTCCGATCAGAAGTTGACCGGTATGGTCTTTGCCGTCATCAGCAACCCGGTGGCGAGTGCGGAACTCAACCATGACCCGCGCATTTTCACCGCCAGCGATGGCAAAGAGTTCGACTACCTGGTCGGCATCGCGGCGACGGTACCGGGCCTGGAGACCGGCGGGCCGCGCCAGACCGTGCATGGCTTCACCGAGCGCTGGGCCAAGGTCGTGCGCGTGGGCTGCTTCTCGCCCAACCCCCAGACCTTCTTCACCGGTCCGATCGGCGAGATCATGGTCTACAGCCGGGTGCTGAGCCCGACCGAGCAGGAGCGCGTGCGGGCTTACCTGGCGGTGAAGTGGGGCGTGGAGTAGACGGGCCCGTCATTTCGCCAGGCGCAGCTCGCCGGCGTCCTGCACGTTACAGATGCGGCCGCCGGTGGGCGCCCAGACCAGCCAACAGTCGTGGACGCTGGAGCGCACGCCGATATTCATGGCCCAGGCTGCGGGCGGGGTGGCCGCGGTGACCCCCAGGGCGCCCCAGGGAACGCGCCACTCGCAGGTCCAGCCGGTCGCGGAGGTGGCCAGCGCGTAGCGGGTGGCCTCACGCAGCTTGGTGGCCTGATCGGCGCTGGCGCCCATGGCTGTCAGGCTGTTGAGGCTGCCATCGGCGCTCCCCCAGAGCACGAAGATCGGCGTGGGTTGCCGTTCGTCGTTACTCTGGAACGACCATTCGATGCCGTCCTGTGGGGCGATGGCTTCGCCCTTGGGCAAGACGATGTCGAGCGCCAGATACAACGCTTCGCTATCGTAACCCGCGCGAGCGCGGCCGGTGAAGCCCTGGCTGGGGCCGCCCTCGTGGGTGCGGTTGAGGGACGCCACGGCGTCGGCAGCGTTCCAGGACCAATCCGCGAGCTGGCCATCGATGGCAGGGGCTTGGGCGAGGCGCGCGCAGCTGAGGAGGCTTACCGGTCCAGCGCTCGGCGGCAGGGTGCGCACCAGGCCGTCCCCCGTCCCCAGTTCCTCCCAGCCCGCCTGGCCGGCAACCAGATTGCCCTCTTTGAGCGTCGCCGCCCAGACTCCGGCAGTGCTCTCGGCGATCGGCAGCGGGCAGCGGTCGAAGCTGTTATGGCGACAGATGAAGCGCGCCGCTCCGCCAAAGCGGCTCGGATGCAGCAGCAACGCCGTGCTGTCGGGTTCATCGAAGCCGGCGAACTGGTTGTCGCTGAGGCGGAAGGCGCCACGGACCTCAAGCGCGGCCTTGATCCCGGTTGCCTGGCCGCGGGATAGCAGGTTGTCGGCGAAGGCGGCGGTGGGCCCGCCAAAGACATCGAGGGTGACCGGCTGGGTGCAGTTGGTGAAGGTGTTATGGTGCAGGTTCCACTGGGGGCCCTGTGGCGGGTAGACGCAGAACCCCGTCTTGCCGGTCAGGTCGGTATCCGCCGCGAGCCTGAAGACGCCCTCCTCGGCATCGAACCTCTCGATCTCGGGGCCGGGAACCACCGTCCCGTTGCGGCCGGTCCAGGCGATACGCCAGGCACGGTACTCGTGCGTGCGGCGGCGGGGCCAAGGCAGGGCGCCGCCCGATCTGAAGGTACGGGCATCAAGCACCTTCTCGACCCGGCCGGAGAGGGTGCTGGCGGCCAGACCGGTGCCGCAGCCCCGGACGATATTGTCATGCACCACGAGGTTCTGGGCGGGCTCCTGCAGCACGATGCCTTTCACCCGCGCATCGACCTCGCCGCGCACATAGATCTGGTTGTCGCTGAGGGTGGCATCATCCGCCGAGACCGCGATGCCGATGCGGGCCCGGGAGTCGCCCCGCACGCAGGTCAGGTCGATAGCATTGCCCGTGATGAGGGTATTGCCCGCAGGCAGATTGCTGGCATCGCCGAAGCCCGTGGCCTCAATGGCAGAGGTGTTGAAGTTGACGAAGATGTTGTTGCTGATGACCACGGGCGTGGAACCGGCACTGGAGCGGACAGCGCAGCCGCCATAGACCATCTCCTGCTCGAAGGTGTTGTGCGCCACGATGTGCTGCCCCGACGGCAGGATGTCGAAGGCGGCAGCGCGCGAGCGGATGTTGCCGATTGCCACGGTGCCCGCATTGCGCACGTAGTTACCGACGAACTTGACGAATCGAGACGCCCCTTCCCAGGTGCAGCCGCCGACCTCCTGAATACGGCAGTAGAGGACGGACGTGTTCTCGGCCATGTCGTTGTTGTTGAAGGCATTGCGGGCGCAGTCGGTGACCGTGCAATACTGGTAGACGATGGACTTGGTGTAGGTGGCAGGATCGTCGTTGCCCGAGCGACTGCGACTGCCAGAGTAGAAACACTCCGCCGACATGCGGCTGGCGTGGCAGTTCTCCACCAGAAGCCGTTCCGGGCTGCGGATGCCCACCGCGTTGCAGTGCTTGACGTAGAAACCCCACATCTCCGGATAACCCGGCAAGCCCAGCGCCCCCATCTGCCGGCGCTCGGCGAAACCGCTGAAACCGCGGAAGCGCAGGTTGCGCAAGGTCACCGAGGTGCCGCCCACGACGGAGATACAGGCGCCGGTGCCATTGCCGATATCGAGGATTGTGCGCTCCTCGCTCTCGCCTTCCACCGTGATCCCGTCAGCGCCCTTCAGCTCCAGGCCCGCGGTCAGACGGTAGCAGCCCGAGGGGATGAAGAGGTTTCGTCCTTCGGCCACCGCCCGATCGAACGCCGCCTGCAAGGGTCCGCTGTCGGTGTGCTGGATCTTGCAGGCGGGCGCGCCGAGGGGTGCGGCGTCTGCGAGGGTCAAGGTCTTGCCCTCGATGGCCATGATCGTGCTGATCAATTGGTCGCGGCCGCTGAAGGTGACCAGGCACGGCTTGCTCCAGTCGCGCCCGCCGAGCTTGACCTCGACGCCGCCGTTGAGCGCCTGCCAGTCGCCGGTGACCGGCACCTTGGTCTGCTTCCAGGTCAAGCCCAGGTCGTCCGTCCAGCGGAAGGTGGGCGGCGTGGTGCCGGCGAAGTCCAGGATGTAGACCGTCCAGTTGCCGAGACTGCCATCGTAGCCACGCGCCTCGACCGTGCCAGCCATGGGGACACTCCACTTGGTGGGCTCCCAGATGAGGCCGTCGCAGAGGTGCGGATTGCAGGTGGAGAGGGCCACCTGCTGGCCGACCTCGAAGTCGCCAAGCTCCTTGAGCACGACGGTCTTCGCGCCGGCGCTGGTTGTGGCGGTGGTCTCATAGCCGGAACCGCTGGCGCCGAAGCTGCGTACGTTCAGCACGCTATCGCTGGCGGCAAAACGCCGGATCCGCAGATCGTCAACATCCGCTTCGGCGCCGGCAGGCACGCACACCACCAGGTTGGCATTGGCGATGCCGGGGGGCAGCGCGTAGACGCTCTCCAGCACGCCCCAGGGGCCGGCGCGGACGGGAGTGGCAGGGCCTTTGGCGAAAGCGCGGTCCGCCTTGAGCTTGCCCTCGGCGGTGTACTCGTACACCTTCATTTCCACGGGGCCGCCACGGTAGCGCAGCGAGACCTCGTAGCGCAGACCGCCACGCAGGCCTGGACAGGGCTGGGCCAGGTGGGCCGCGCGTTGGGGCCCGGCAGCCAGGCGCAGGAAGCGCTGGCCGTCCGCGGCGCCGTCCTCGTGTACCTCCAAAGTCCCCGGGTACGCCCCGCTCAGGGTCCAGACCGCGGGCGCCTGCTGGTCGCTTTTCAGGACCCAGGCGCCCGTCGCATTACCGGCGGGCGGGGCGGCGAGACGGATGAGCGACTCGAAACTGGCGTTCTGGATGAGGGCCTCCGGCGGGTCGCTGGCACGGGTGCCCTCCGCGGCCGTGAGGAGCGCTGAGATCAACCCGAGTCCGACCGCCAGCACGAGCCACCCTGCTTGGCGAGGACTGCGGAACCGTTCCGAGATCATGGATAGTCTCCTGCGTGGTTGCAAACCCCTGCCAATATGTCTCGCGCCGACCGCTTCGACCACTCCGGCAGGGCTGGAGCCTGCGCTGCCCAGCCCGTTGCGGGCGGGTTCGCGGTATCCCCTGCCTGCCTCCCTGGAGCCCGCGATGCCAAGGACCCGCCGGGGCCGGGTTCGCGGTACCCGCCGTCGGCAAGACCCCAGAGACGGCGGAAGCCCCGGCAGAGCCGGTGCGGACCGCCGGCTCCAATGCAGGCCGCAGGGCTGGAGCCTGCCCTGGTCCTGGCTTCGTTAGGACTGGCAAACCGGCCGCTCGGGGCTTGATTAGGGGCAACTCTGAACTGCGTTGGTCGGTGGTGCGGCAGTCTTTGTGGAGCTATGCGAAAGCCGAGGTCGCGATGATGACACGTGCTGTGCTTGCCTGCCTGGTCTTTGTGCTTGCCTGCCGGGCCGCGCAGTCCGCCGAGACCCCGAGCGTCGAGTACGCCGTCGAGAAGGACATCTTCTACCTTCCCGAAGCCGAGGAGACCGCGACGGACTATGCGAAGCAGCAGTGCCGCCTGGACCTGTCCTACCCGAAGGGTGCCAAGGGCTATCCGACCGTCGTCTTCTACCACGGCGGCGGCTTGACCTCCGGCAAGCGCAGCCTCCCCGCGGAGCTGCGGAAGCGGGGTTGGGGCGTGGTCGGCGTCGGCTACCGGCTTCACCCGCAGGTGCAGCACCCGACCTACATCGAGGATGCCGCGGCAGGCCTGGCCTGGACCTTCAAGCACATCGAGTCTTACGGCGGCGACCCCGCCAAGATCTTCGTCACGGGCATCTCGGCAGGCGGCTACCTCACGGCCATGGTCGGCCTGGACAAGAGCTACCTGGCCGTCCACGGGATCGACGCCAACCGCATCGCCGCGCTAATTCCGGTGAGCGGTCAGATGATCACGCACCAGACCGTGCGCAAGGAGCAGGGCATCGAGCCCAGTCAGTTCCGGCCCACCATCGACCGCTTTGCGCCTCTGTACCACGTCCGCAAGGACGCGCCGCCAACCCTCTGCATCACCGGCGGCTGGGGCGTGGATATGCTGATGCGGGCCGAGGAGAATCTTTACTTCGTCGCCATGATGAAGCTGGTCGGCCACAAGGCGGTCGAGCAGGTCGTCATCGCCGACGCGGATCACAGCCGTTGCGGCAAGGAGTGCTGGCCGTACCTCGTCGGCTTCATCGAAAAGTGCCTTGCGGCCACCCCCGCCACCCCCGCCACCCCCGCCGCGCCGGCCGCGCCCGCCGCTGCTGGCCCCTGACTCGCAGGCGTCTCAGCGGACGCCAAGGCGGTCGGGGTGCGCCCGCTCCTTCTTGCGCAGGTCAGCCACCATTGCACGCACGTCGAAACCGAACTGCTTGGCATAGGCATACCGGATTCGGCGGACCTCGTCAACCACCGGATCGTCCTGCATGGCTATTCCTCCATGAGTTCCTCGGGCGTGCATATGACCGGACAGACGTAGCCTGCCGCTTCGACCACTGCCTCGGTCTTCTGGCGGTGGGCTGCGTTGGCGAGATGCTTGCAGTTCCACGTCAAAAGGTAGTCGATTCCGTTCACGGCAGCGATGGAAATGTGCAGGGCGTCCGCGGCGAACTCCCGCGGAACCAGGCCATTGGAGACGAGTTGCTCGGCGAGACGCCCTGTCAGGTAGCTGACAGGGCTGGTCTCTATGTACACCCTTTCCTTCATGGGACGGATTATAGCGCGCCCGGCGAACTCGGCAGATCATCGCTCAGGGTAACGACGCAGGTGGGTCGCCAGGTTCGCAGTACCAGCGGCAGCCGGGTTCGGGCGACGGTGGTCCGTCTCCGAGACGAGGGATTCCGCCTGAAAGCGGTACACCAAACGGGGACGCGACGCGCCCAAACCGGGTACCCGAGTAGTTACAGCTCAGGAAACGTCATGGTCTGCCGCCGCGCGCCTCGCGAGCGGTCGGTAGCACCCATTCGTTCTGCTCAGAGATCATCCCCGGGATCGGGAGGAACATCCGGTACGCGACTCATAATGTCATCGAAATCCTGGCGCGCCCCGCGCCGCGCCCGTTCTTTCAGGTAAGTCTCCGTCATGAGGGCCGAGATCTTTTCGGCCACCGCCGTCGAGATGAGTTGGTTGATCGAAACGTGCTCATCTTCGGCGAGTTGCCGAATGGCGTCGTGCAGAGAGTCTGGCAATCGTAGGCTTAAGGTGCTCATCGGGTATCTCCAAGTCTGGCCAGCAGATCCCGGGGTGATATCGCCGCGACCCCGAAACGCTCGACGCCGCCGAAGTGTGCCAGATTGAACGTCACGATGAAACGACACTCCCCGTTCACGGCGGCCTCAAGTACCATGTCATCCTTCTGGTCTGCTAGGAATGGCCGCCACAAGAAATGAACACGCCGGGGCTCGGCCACGCTGCAGAGGTAGTCCAGGTATCGCCCCACTTCGTCTGCGGAGAAGGGGACCGCCACACGAGGATTCCGCAACGTTTTCTCGTACTCGATCACCAGCGGCACGGTTAGCACGACCGTGAACTCGGCATTGCCTAGCCTGGACAACAGACGGAAAGAGGCACCGCGCTGGGACCGTAACCCGGACGCGAGGACGTTCGTGTCAATGATGATCCTTGGTGTCGGCATCACGTCTGTTCAATACCATATACGGTATCATCAGCTCTTTCAAAGTATCCTGGCAGTACTGGCAAGAACGCCTGACGTGTGGCTCCGAGCGGGACGCGAGGTAGCCACTAGGGTCTGGTTTTGAGCGACCTGTGCAATAAGGAAGTCTGTCTGTCTGGAGCGCTGAAGGCGCGCCGCAATACCAGCCCAGGGCAACGCCCTGGGAATAGGACGGTTATGGGTTTGAGCCCTGTAGGGGCGAGCTATCTGCTCTACATTTACGCCGACGTCGCATGGTCCGCCCCTTCAGGGCTCAATCCGCGCTGTGGACGGGTACGCAGGGCGTTGCCCTGGGCTGGTATGGAACGCCCCTTTGGGGCTGAATACCACGGCCCATCCTTATTGCACAGGTTGCTTTATCTTGTAGTTCGCCATTTCCCCGCCTCCTGTTGCGCCTTTGCGTCTTTGCGAGATCATCATCTTTCCATCCTCGAACGTCACGACTGAGGCATTCCGATGCCCTCACTCCTCGAAGACGAGCACGGCCCAGCCGCGCAGCCGCGGGATGGTCACCGTGGCGTAGTTGCCGTCGAGGTGGAAGGCGAGCTTCTCCCGTCCGGGCGCCAGGTAGACCTGCTTCGGCAGGCGGCCATCCAGGCGCAGACGGACGGTGAACGCATTCAGCTCAAGGGGCTCTTCGATCATGTTGACGCCAGCGCCGCGCGCTTCTGGCAGGTAGGCGAGCACGTAGACCATGCGCCGACCCGGCTGCGAGGTGACCGTGACGCGGGTGAAAGCGGGCGCGCCGGGGGCCTGGATCAGCGGTTCCGGCAGCAGCCGTTCCAGCAGGTTGGCAACGATCTGGCGCATGGGCAGGGCCGCGCTGCTGAAGTACGTGCGGAAGATCGGGTGGCTGGCGTGGGCGACCCGGCCGTGCAGGGTCACCGCCGGCCGGCCGGTGCCCTTGTCGGGCGGGGTGTAGCGGAAGCCGTGGCGCCCGTCCCAGATGTTGTTGTAGTAGGGCGCGGTGATGGTGGCCAGGACCTCGGTGCCGGGCCGGGCGGTGATCGCGGTCCCGCGTTCGTAGAGGGTGACGGGCATGTCCGGCATGCCACGGGAGAATTCCGGCGCGAACTCGATGTAGGCCGGATCGAACGGGTCCTCGCCCTGGTAATCCAAGCCCCAGGCGTCCAGAGCAAAGGCGGTCCGCGCCGGGTTGAGCCCGGAAATGCCGCTCGAGAGGATGGCGCCGCCACGCTTGAGGTGCGCTTGCAGGCGCCCGGCGATCTCGGGGGTAACCTCAACCTCGTCCGGCAGAACCAGCACCTGGTACTGGTCCCACGGCACCGCCGTGGTGACGTTGTCGAACTGCATCTTCAGCTCGCAGAGCACTCGGGTGGCGGACTTGGCGGCTTGCACCCCCAGGTTCTTCTTCTGCGGCCGGTCGCCACCGGCCCACCCGTAGCCCGGGTAATCGGAGATCATGACATTGGCCATCTCGACCACCGGGGTCGCGCCCTCGATCCAGGGCTGTAGTGGCCGCAGATGGGCGTAGACGGACTTGTCTAGCTCCATCACGGCGCGGTTCAGGTCGCCGCGCGGATGGAAATGATCGCCGATGGTCGGCGGGATGGCGTTGGCGATGCCGTAGATGCAATCGTACTCGACGCTCGCCGCCGTGCGCACGCCGCCGAAGTCGCCCCAGCTCTTCTGGAAGCGTCCGGTCATGTTCAGCACCGGCTTGCCCAAGGTGCGCATGTACCGGGAGATCAGCGGCAGCAACTCATAGCCCCAGCCGCCCTGCGGCAGGCATTCGAGTTCGAGGTAGCTGCCGAGTTCAGCCTGGGCTTCGTAGTCGATGCCGTTGAAGTAGAGCAGCAACTCGGGGTTGATGGCGCGCACGGCGGTGGAAAGCTGCCGACCCATCGCGAGCATCTTGCGGTAGTTGAAGTCGTTAAGCTGCTCGGAGTGGGTCCAGTCCACACCCTCCGCCTTCATCTTCTCCATGCACTCGATGCCGATGCAGGGCGGCGTGTGAAAACAGTCGAAGAAGAAACCGTCGACGCCATACCACTCCACCACCTCACGGGCCATGCCAACCACGTGGTCGGCGTAACCGCTGTTGTAGCACATGTTGCGGAAGAACGAGTTACCGAATGGCTCGGAGTAGGTGCGCCCGTCGGCGCGCAGCACGCTCCACTCGCGCTTCCGGTAAGCCTCTTCGTGGCTGAGGCCGACGTTGATGTAGGCGCTGATGGCGATGCCCTTGGCGTGACAGGCCTTGGTCAGGTCGCCAAACAGGTCACGACCCATGGCGGCATGCGGGATGCCGAGCTTGGTGGGGTAGTAGGCCGTGCCCAGATTGCAGCGCGCCGGGAAGACAATGAAGTCGACCCCGCAGGCCTTGAACCAATCGGTCATGGCATCCAGGTCGAACGCCAAGCCCACGTCCGGATTGGCCGGCATGGTGTGAAAGTCGAAGAACAGCGCCCACTTCGGAATGTGCATGACCGTGTCGCTCCCGTTGATGTGCCGCGTCTCAGTCCCAATTCGCCCGCTCGCTGCCGTTCCAGGGTCGGCAGGCGTGCCGGCCAGCCAGCGCCAACCCCCCACTCTATCGCGTCGGGGCGCCGAGGGCGAGTCCAGACAGGGCCTCCGTACACCTTCCGACGGCTTTGAACGCTCCTTGAATCATGGCACCGTTTACTGTAAATTACATTTAAATGGAAACGGAGTGTTTGCCATGGCGAGACCCGTACTCAGGGTACCGACGACCGAGGTGACGCGCCATTTCGGCGACTACCTGGCGCGCGTACGCTTTGGGGGTGCGTCCGTCATTGTGCTCAAGAACGACGTGGCCGTGGCCGAACTGCGTTCTCTGCCAGGGCCAGAGGCTACCTTGGGCAGGCTGCTTGAGCTGTACTCCGCCTTTCCCGTCGACGCGGGTTTTGCGGTCGACCTCGAGTCCGTCTCGCGCTCTGACCGGCCGCTGAGGAACCCATGGGCCTGATCATTGACACCTCGGCGCTGGTTGCACTCGAGCGCCGCAAGGCAGATGTGGGCCCCGCCCTGGCGGCGTTTGTCGCGGAACCGGTGGCGTTGCCCATGATTGTCTGGGCGGAATTGTTGATCGGGGTGCGCTTGGCCCGGACAGCAGGAAGCGCGGCCAAGCGCCGCGCCCGGCTTGAGCAACTGCGTCTGCACGTGCCGTTGGTGGAGTTCAGCGACGAGACGGCAGAGCATTACGCCGACATCTACGCCGAGTGCGCCAGCGCGGGAACGCCGCTACCACAGAACGACATGGCCGTAGCTGCCACAGCCCGGCAGCTTGGCTACCGAGTACTGGTCGGCAGCGCGGACGAAGCCCACTTTCGTAGGGTCCAAGGCCTGGACGTGGTCGTGCTGCCGGGTTAGGCGGTTCTGGATCATCACTGGCAACGGCCCCAGTCGGCACCTCCTTGCCGACGGGTTTCTTTGCGTAGACGAGGCCCGACATGCCTGAACGCCTAGCGCTTTCCGACGAGCACACGCCCACGATTCGTCTGGCGCGGGTTGGGGATATGGGTGTCGTCAACGACATCTACAACCACTATGTGCGGCACTCGACCTGCACCTACCAGGAAGATCCCGAGCCCATGGCAAGCCGCCTCGAGTGGTTTGCCCGGCATGGCGCCGCGCACCCGGTGACGGTGGTCGAAGCCGGCGGGCAGATTGTCGGTTGGGGGGCGCTCTCGGCGTACCACGCTCGCAGCGCCTACCGGTTTACGGTGGAGAACTCGGTGTACGTCGCCCCGGGTTTCCATCGCCGCGGGATCGGCTCGGCAATCCTGGGAGATCTTGTCGGCCGGGCCCATACCCTTGGCCATCACGCCATCATCGCGAGCATCGATGCCGACCAGGCAGCCAGCATCGGCCTCCACGCCAGATTCGGCTTTGTTGAGGTGGGGCACTTGCAGGAGGTCGGCTTTAAGTTCGGGCGCTGGCTCGGGGTGGTATACATGGAATTACGCCTCGGGAAGGACCGGTCCGAGTAGGGAAGACGATGGCTCTCCCGCAAAGGCGTGGAGACGCTGAGAACGACAGAGAATGGCAAGCACGGAGAACCGCATGAACCCCAATCTGGCGAAACCGACTCTGGCCCAGGTGGCCTGGCAGGGCCTGGAACTGGGCATGTTCATCCACTGGAGCCCGGGCACCTATGAGAACACCACAAGCGGCCACGACAGCCTGAAAACGCCCTTGTCGATCATCGACCCGCAGGGGTTGGACACCGAGCAGTGGGTGGATGTGGCGGAGGCGATGGGCGCGAAGTACATCGTGCTGGTTGCCAAGCACGTCGGCGGCTTCTGTCTCTGGCAGACCCAGACTACGGACTACGGCATCCGCAACACGCCCTGGCGCGGTGGCAAGGGCGACATTGTTAAGGACCTCTCGGAATCCTGCCGTCGGCGTGGCCTCCGGCTCGGGGTGTACCTGTCGCCCCGGGACGACTATTTCGGCGCGAAGACGGGCGGCATCTGCGCCACCCCCGAGAAGCAGGAAGCCTACGGCCGCATGTACCTCCAGCAGTTGACCGAACTCCTGACCCGCTACGGCGAAATGTGCGAAGTCTGGTTCGACGGCAGCAACGTCGTCGACGTCGGCGACATCCTGGCGCGGCACGCTCCGGAGGCCATGGTCTTCCAGAGCCGTTATGCCACCATTCGCTGGGTGGGGAACGAGGACGGGATCGCCACCTATCCGGCCTGGAATACGGTCAGCCGCGCCGACGCGGCGTCCGGTGTCGCCACCAACCAGCATGGCACCCCCGACGGCGAGGCCTGGTTGCCGCTGGAATGCGATGCGCGCATCCGGGCCAACTGGTTCTGGACCCAGGATAACGAGAAGACGCTGAAGAGCCTGGAGCAGCTTATGACCATGTACTACCGGTCCGTGGGCAATGGCGCGGTCCTGCTCCTGAACCACACCCCCGATACCCGTGGGCGCATCCCCGAACCGGATGCCGCCCGCGCTGCCGCCTTCGGCAACGAGATTCGCCGGCGGTTCGGCACCGCCCTGGCCGAGACCACGGGCAGCGGGGAACACCTCGAATTGCCGCTGGACGGACGGCGCCTGGTCGACCATGTGATCATCATGGAAGATATCGCGCAAGGCGAGCGGATCAGGGTGTACACGGTCGAAGGCTGGGACGGCGCCGCCTGGCAGATACTCTGCCGCGGCACGGCGGTCGGCTACAAGCGGATCGACCGTTTCGCGCCGACCCTGGTGAGCAAGCTCCGGCTGAATTGCCTGAAGTCCGCCGCGCCGCCGCTGCTCCGCAGGTTTGCCGCCTATCATACCGGCGTCGCGTTCGGCGAGAGCCTGCCCGAGGTCTCTCGCGCCAGTTTCAAGGTCGGCGAATGGGGCGAGGAGGCCTACTACGGCATCGGCTGGAGCAAGGGCGTCAGCCTGGAGTACGACATCACGGACGCCGTCGATGACGCGGGCCAGTATGCGCTGAGCTTCGTCAAGACCGGCGGCGCCCATGGGATCGAGGTCATTGCGGTCACGGTCTTGGTCGACGGCGTGCCCTACCCACAGTGGGTCTCGCGCACGGACTGCCCGGAAGTCTGGAATCTGAGTTTCCCGGGGGTCGAGAAGAACATCCGTCTGCGGGCTCAGGTCCGGGGCAAGGGCGGTAGCGACTGCACGGGCGTGATCTTCATGACCAGGAACGTGCCGGGTTGACGCGGCGGGGGTGCGCCGAACCCGTCTACCAGGGAGAGCGGCCTCGAGTTCCGTCAGTCGGCGGCGGGGTCTTTGTCTGCCAGCGCCAGGATGGGACCAAAGGCCGCTGCCATGGCGAGGCCGGCAGGGGTCTTGGACTTCAGATAGGCAAAGGGCTCGCCGCTGTCGCCAGCCAGGACGATCTGTGGATCGAGCGGGATACGCCCAAGGAAGGGCACCGCCATATCGGCGCACATTGTTTCGCCGCCGCCGCGCTTGAAGATGTCGCTAGTTTCGCCGCAGTGCGGGCAGATAAAGCCGCTCATGTTCTCGATGACGCCAAGCACGGGCAGGCTCACCTTGCGGCAGAACCCGATCGACTTGCGGACATCGCCGACCGAAACGCGCTGCGGGGTCGTCACCACCACGGCGCCGTCCGCATCCCCCAGAGACTGCGCCACCGACAGCGGTTCGTCGCCGGTGCCGGGTGGGCAGTCCACCACCAGGAAGTCGAGGTCACCCCACTCGGTGTCGCGCAGCAACTGCTGAATCACGCCGATCTTCATCGGCCCCCGCCAAATCACTGCGGTATCGCGGTCCTTGAGCAGGAAACCGACCGACATTACCTTCAGGTTCGCCGCCGCCTCGGCAGGAATCATGCAACCGTCCTCGACATAGGAAGAGTACGACTCCAGGCCCATCAGCGTGGGGATGCTGGGGCCATGGAGGTCGACGTCAAGCAGGCCAACGCGCTGCCCCTGGAGGGCGAGAAAGACGGCGAGGTTCGCGGCGACCGTGCTCTTGCCCACGCCGCCCTTGCCGGAAAGCACGAGGACTTTGTGGCGGACGCGCGCCAGGCGCTCGGCCAGACGCATACGCCCCTCGTACTGCTCGACCGTCTCGCCTTCCATCTGCCCGTGCTGGGCACAACCCGTCTTGGCGCAACTCTTGCAGGTGTCCTGGTCACAAGGCATGAATGGCATCCTGAGAATGACCCTCGCGGACAGCCCGCAGGGCCGGGTTCAAGGTTCCGGGTTCAGGGGTTGGTGGGCGATGTCTGTATATCGCCGTACCATAGCTTCGCGGCGGGGAATACGCTTGCGCCCTGGCGGCTGGAGCCGGGCTGTTTCAAGATAACGGGCGCGCTTGCGGTTGAGTCGCGTTCCGCGACCGCGTCGTGGATCGTTCCGGGCCGGCCGGAACGCGTCGGCCCGTTGGAGGGCGGCCCTGCGTGGTCGCCGCAGCGCTCGCGCAGGAGCGCCCTCCAGGCGTCCGTTGTCCGCGGCCGCGGACTCGGACGGAATCAGAGCCGCCCGGCGGGCCCACCAGGCGGGGGCTCTGACCCGAAGCTGAGGGCGCTTTCTTGAAACGGCCCTGCCCCCCAAGCCGCAGCCGTTGCCCGCCAGCTCTTAGACGGTATGTTACCCGCTTCCGGGTAAGTACATGGGCGTAATCGGTATGGAGTGCGGTATGACGTGGCGCGGCTGGTCAGGGTGGATGGTGCTGGGACTGTGCGGCCTCTGGTCCGTGCGGGCCGACGAACTGGTGCTGGGCGATCACAGCGTCAAGGGCGTGTTCGTCAGTTTCGGCAAGGGCCAATTCCAGTTCCAGACCTGGGACGGGAAGACGGTGCGCGAAAAGACGATGAATGTCCGTAAGTTAGTCCTGGATAAGCCGATCAAGGTGCTGCTGGACAAGCGTGGGAGCAAGGACCCCGAGACGGTGTTGTTCAAGGGCTTCGAGAACGGCCAGTTCCGGCTGCTGCGTGACGAGCGGGACGCGGTCGAGCGCGAGAGCCAGGTGCAGAGTGTCGCGGTGCATCCCTCCGAGCAGTCCTTTACGGGCTACATGGAGCGCGCCAAGCAGGCTCAAGGCGAGGCCGAGGCGGCGACTGAGACGCAGGCGCCGGAGAAGCTCGAGGATCTGCTGGAGATGGGCAAGATCACGGTGATCCATTTCCACCAGCTCGACTCGGTTACCAGCACCCGGCAAGGGGGCTACTGTCGGCGGCTTGCCGATGACAGCCATGGCCGCCTGGTGTACAAGCGGATTACGGTGAGCGGCCCCGGCGACCCCGTGATGACCCGGAATGGCCTGACAAGCCTGCCGCAGTTCTGGTTCTACTCACACACCAAGGCGCTGGTTACCAAGCTCACGGAGCGCTTCACCTCAGCAGACTTTACGGATGCCATCGAGGCTGCACGCCGAGGCTCCGACAAGGGAAACGACCCATGAGGCGGCAAATCTGTTGGACTGAGCGGGCCGAGGATGAGGTGACCTTGGAGATTCGCGTCACCATCCACGCGGGTGAGGTCAAGTGGCAGTTTCTGCGCTCCGATCAGGAGCGCTGGGACTACGAGGCGACCCCCTCCGAAGCGCAATGGTTAGACCTGGAGCGCCGTCTGCAGAACCGCTACCAGCGCGGCCAGGTGGGACTGAAGAAGGAACTTGAGTGGGTCCGCCGGGCGCGGGGGGCGTAGAGGAGATAGTGCCTGGTGGGGCACAAGCTGGAGCGGCCGCGGCTCGCGGCCAGAGCCGACCCGACGGTCGGCGGTCCCAAGAAATGGAGCGGCCGCGGCTCGCGGCCAGAGCCGACCCGACGGTCGGCGGTCCATAGATTTGTTGCAGGAGCCTCAGATAGCATGATTGACGCGCCCGAGATGCAGGAGTTCTTTGCCTCTGCCGCTTCTGGCACCGAGGAGGCCGTGCGTGATGAACTGAGTGAACTCGGCTTCCGCCGGGTGCGCCTGAACCGCGGCGGCATCCCTTTCTTCGGCGGCTGGGATGAGGGTTGGCGCGCCTGCCTGCAGAGCCGCACTGCGCAACGCATCATGGCGGTGATGGCGCGCTTCCCGGCGCCCGGTCCCGAGGCGCTCTACGAGGGGGTCCGGCAGGTGGAATGGGCGCCGTTCGTGAGCCCCGATCTGACCCTGGCCGTATCCGCCTTCTTGCACGACAGCACGATCACACACTCCGGCTTTGCCGCTTTGCGGGTGAAGGATGCGATCGTCGACCAACTGCGCGATCACGGCGGTCGGCGGCCTGATGTTGACCGCGAGAACCCGGACGTGCGCGTCTTTCTCTACCTGGCTCAGGATCGCGCCACGGTCTATCTGGATCTCTCGGGCGAGGCGCTCTTTCGGCGCGGCTATCGCAGTGCCGCGGGCGAGGCGCCGCTGAAGGAGACTCTCGCGGCGGTGATGTTGCGCCTGGCCGGCTGGGACCGCGAGACGCCGCTGGTCGATCCGATGTGCGGCTCGGGGACCCTGGCCATCGAGGCGGCGCTGTGGGCCGGCAACATCGCGCCGGGCTTGTTCCGCGAGCGTTTCGGTTTCGAGCGCTGGGCCAACTTCGACGGCGACGCGGCGCGGGCCTTGGGCCAGCTCAAGGGCGAGCTGCGCGCCCGGGCGCACGGCCAGCATCCGAGCCTCAGCGCCATGGATGCCGACGCGGCGGTGCTCGAACAGGCTAAGACGAACGCCCGCCAGGCCGGGGTGCGCATACGTTTCCGTCAGGCCGAAGTACGCGACCTGCGCCCGGACGGCGGCGCCGCCCGACTGCTGGTCGTCAACCCGCCCTATGGCCAGCGCCTCGACGCCGACCACCGGCTGTACCAGGAGATGGCCACGGCCTTTGGCCGCCTTAGCGGTTGGCGCCTTGCCATCCTCGCCGGCAGCCCTCTCATCGCCCGCGCCATGCCCATCAAGCCCCGGCGACGCTTTGAGTTACGCAATGGCGATCTGCCCTGCGATCTGCTGCTCTACGACGTGCCCTAAGCTGGAGGTGCGCGGCAGGTGAGGGCAACACTGGCACGCTGGATGCGCCTGGCGCTGACGCCATCCGCCTTTAAGCTCGGACTGCTGGTGACGGCGGCCGCATGCATAGTGTTGCCGATGCCGGCGCCGCTGCTGCACCGCTTCATCGAATCGCTCGATTGTCGCATGCACGACCTGATGTTCAATGCCCGCGGCCGCCAGCCGGACACGGGTCAGGTCGCCATCGTGGACATCGACGAGCCCAGCCTGGCCGAGTTGGGGCAGTGGCCCTGGCCCCGCAGCACTGTGGCCGAACTGGTGCAGCGTATCAGCGCCCACAAACCCAGGATCATCGGCTGTGATATCGTCTTCGCCGAGCCGGATCGCACCTCCCTGAAGCTGGCCGCGGCCCGCATCACCCAGCTTACCGGCACCCCGCTGGCACTACCGGCGGGGACCGAGGACAACGACGCCATCCTGGCCAAGGCCCTGGGCGGCGCCGACTCGGTACTGGGGTACTACTTCGACCTGGAGAACGACGGCGAGGGCGCCGCGCAGACGGCGACAACCGAGCCCGAACGCCTGCCCTGCCCCGAGTTCAACCTGCCAGTGGCCGCGGTTGCCACCCTGGTGCGGCAGAGTAGCTTTGCCAGCGCCCGGCGAGCGGTGCTGAACCTGTCCTGTCTCAACGATGCCGCCTTGACCGAAGGATTCTTCAACACGGTTCCCGACCTCGATGGCGTGACCCGCCGTGGCAGCCTCTTCATCCGCTACGGGGCCGTGCTGTACCCCTCGCTCGCCCTGGAAATGGTGCGAGAGGGCAGCCACGCCACGCCGGAACTGGTCAGCAATACCCCCGGCGTCGGCGTCACCGGGGTGGTCCTGGGTGGGCGCACGCTGCCCATCACCCGGCAGGGGCAACTCTGCATCAACTTCCGCGGGCCGGCGCGCTGCTTCACCTACTACTCGGCCGTGGACATCCTGCGCGGGCGTTGCCCGATGGGGGTCCTCAAAGACAAATATGTGCTCCTTGGCACCTCGGCGACCGGGCTGTTGGACCTGCGTTCGACCCCGTTTTCCAAAGCCTGTCCCGGGGTCGAGGTCAACGCCTCCATCATCGACAATCTGCTGGCCGGCGACCCGATGGTCTACGATCAGGGCCTGGATCTGGGCCTGAGCCTGACCTTCGTCGCCATCCTGGGCGTGATGCTGGCTGCTGTTCTCGCCTTCCTGGGACCGCGGCTCGGGGGGCTCTGCGGGGCCCTTTTTCTGTTGCTGATCGGTTACGGCAACTACCGCCTCTTCTTCCTGCATCAGCGTCTGGTCGGGGTGACCTACGTGACCGCCGCGCTACTCGCCGTCTTCCTGGCGGTCAGTGTCGCCAACTACTTCTTCGAAGGTCGGCGCAAGCGTTTTCTCCAGGGGGCCTTCGGCCACTACGTCTCGGAGGACATCGTGGCCTCGATCCTCGAACACCCCGAGAAGCTGACCCTGGCGGGGGAGGAGAAGGAGCTGACCATCCTGTTCACGGACATTCGCGGCTTCACCAGTATGTCGGAAACCATGACGGCCCGCCAGCTCAGCGCCTTCCTCAACGAGTACCTCTCGGCGATGACGGACATCATCATGGCGCGCGGCGGCACGGTGGACAAGTTCATCGGCGACGCCATCATGGCCTTCTGGGGCGCGCCGCTGGACGACCGCGAACACGCCAGCCAGGCGCTCTCCGCCTGCCTGGAGATGCGTCGGCGTCTGGCCGAGTTGCGGCCCGAGTGGGTGGCCCGCGGCCTCCCCCCGGTCGAAACCGGCATCGGCGCCAATAGCGGCATCGTCAGCGTCGGCAATATGGGCAGCCGCACCCGCTTTAGTTACACCGTCATGGGCGATGCGGTCAACCTGGCCAGCCGCCTCGAGGGCCTGACCAAGACCTACGGCGCGGGCATCCTGGTCAGCGAGGCGACCCGCCGGGCGGCCGGCGACCGCTTCTCCTACCGGCCCGTCGACGTGGTGCGGGTGAAAGGCAAACATGAACCCGTGGCCCTGTTTGAGCCCTTGGTCGAGGGACCGCTGTCGGCGGAACGGTACACCGAGGTGCAGCGCCTGGAGGCGGCGTTAGACCTCTACCGCAAACGCGACTTCGCGGCCTGCAGCAGTGCGTTCCAGGCCCTGCAGAAGGACTCCCCGCAGACGCTGCATGCCCTCTACCTCGAACGCACTGCGCTATTCCTCCGGCGCCCGCCGCCCCCGGAGTGGGATGGCGTTTTCACCTTCACCACGAAGGGCCACGACGAGGACTGAGGCGGTTTCCTGCAACCGCCCCGCCCTGCCGTCGGGCTTGCGCCAAGCGTGAACACCGGCACAGTATGTAACGAGTTTTCGGACGCCCGGGTGGCGGAATGGCATACGCAGCGGACTTAAAATCCGCTTTCCGTAAGGAAATACGGGTTCGACTCCCGTCCCGGGCACCAGTTTTAGCTACAAACGCAAACCCGTGCTAAGGCTTGCGCAAAGCGGCCAACAACATCACGCCGTCAGAATCCACGTCACCACGGCCCGTCAGCGCCGCTCAGGCGCATCCCGTCGCCGTGGGCGGGTCTTGGCCGGGTCGCGGTAGAAGGCCGTCTGGAATAGCCCGCCAGGCGCCTCTCCAGAATCCAGTGGAGATGCGGTGGGCTCCACCGACGCGCGCCTGAGGCCAGGCGCCTCTCCAGAATCCGCTGGAAATGCGGCGGGATCCGACGCGCGCCTGAGGCCAGGCGCCTCTCCAGAATCCAGTGGAGATGCGGTGGGCTCCACCGACGCGCGCCTGAGGCCGGGCGCCTCTCCAGAATCCAGTGGAGATGCGGTGGGCTCCACCGCGC
>CAILKC010000804.1 GCA_903834675.1 uncultured Victivallales bacterium
GGAAATACGCGCGAGGGGGCGGCGGATACCGCGAACCCGCCCGAAACGGGCTGGGCATCGCGGGCTCCAGGCAGGCATGCGGGGGCGGCGGATACCGCGAACCCGCCCGAAACGGGCTGGGCATCGCGGGCTCCAGGGAGGCATGCGGGGGCGGCGGATACCGCGAACCCGCCCGAAACGGGCTGGGCATCGCGGGCTCCAGGCAGGCATGCGGGGGCGGCGGATACCGCGAACCCGCCCGAAACGGGCTGGGCATCGCGGGCTCCACGAAAACCACGTCTGAGCAGCGCCAAGACCGCGCAGGACTGGCGTCGGCGCTTTGGTGAAACGGCACTGGTCATGGGGCCCTCCCGCCGGGCATCATGGAGCCGGGCTGACCCATCATGGCGGGGTCTCCGCCTTCCATGCCGGGCATCATCATACCCTCCATGCCCATACCGGGGGCACCGGTGGTGGCCTGCGGGGTAAAGTCAGTACGCGGGTTGAAGGGTGAGACCTTGATCCGGACGGGCTCCGTGCCCGGTGGGGTTGCGGGCTCGGTGCGGAGGATGAGGACGAGGTCGGGTGCGATCGACTCGATCTTGTATTTTTCGGTGATCAGGTTGGGTTCACGACCGCGGGTAAGGGAGAGCACATCGCCGACCTTACTCGTGAAGAAGCGCACGCCGCCTTTGTTGAGATACTGCGCGTTACGCGAGATGAGGTAACCGAGGTTGACGTACTTATCGTGTTCGCTGGTTTCCTTGCCTTCCTTAAGGGTATAGGGTTCGCCGCCGGTCTCGGGGGCGACGACGAGGATGCCGGTGGGCTTGGCGGGGGGCTTGGGGGACTCTTCGAAAGTAGCGCTGCGGAGGGCGAATCCGTCGATGGTCTTACCGACGGCGGTGAGGCGGCTGCGCCAGGCCTTCTTAGCCGGGTCATAGGTCTGTACGGTGATGGTCCAGGCAGCGGGGTCATCGCTGTTGTTACGGCTGATTTTCTTGAGCATGATAGGGAGAGGCTTATCGACCAGCTTACCGATCCGGAGAAGCGTACCAAGCGGGGGGATACTGGTGGCGTTCTCCATGTCGGTATTGGCCTTGAATTCCTCGACATTGAGGAAGCCGTCCTTGTCCTGATCTTGCAGAGCGTCGTTGGGGTTATCGGGATTAAGGAAGGGGTACTTTTGTTCGACGTGGTTGGGAATGCCGTCATTGTCGCGGTCGTTGCTCTTGGGGCCGCCGTCCTTTTTGGGGGGCTGTTCGGTGCCGCAGAAGGGGCACTTATCCGCGGCATAGGGGATGAGTTTATTACAGGCCTCATTGTAGCAGAAGATGTAGTCGACGGGTTCGTAGAGGCTGCCGCGGAGGGGTGGGGCGGCTTCGGGCGGCAGGGTTTCGAACTTGACTTTGGGGTCGGTGAGGACGGCGTGGACATCTGGGCCGAAGCTAGTTTCGGGATCAAGGAGTTTGATGTCACTGCCGCCGTTGGCCGCCGCCTGGACCTCTTTGGCCATCTCGGTGACATCGGTGCGCGTTTTCGATAGGGAATGCAGGAGTAGAGCGATGCTGGCGAGCAAGGCGATAAGGGCTAGCCCGAGGATCAGTTTCTCCGGATGTTTGCGCAGAAAATCCAAGGTTTCACCCCTACGGTTGCTGGCTGGCCTCGGGCTGGTTGAATTCGATCAGGTCGAAGCGCAACTCGACCGAGACGGGGGCGCCTGGCGCGAAGGCGCGGAGCTGATCGCGCCACATGGGTTCTTCGGGCGCGCCGAGGGTTCTGCCGCCATCGCGGCGAGCAACTTCGGAGGCAACGGGGGCAGCGACGGCAGCTCGGCGACCGCGGGGGGTTCGCGAGGAGCGGGCATTTGGGGAGCTGGAGTTGGGGTCCATCATACCCATACCCATACTCATGCCTGCACCCATGCCGCCGGGGGCCATCGAGGATCCCTCCATTCCGGGCATGCCAGGGCCGGCGCCGCTCGTGCCGCTGGCAGGGCCGGCGCTCAAGGCGCCATTGGGGGCGCGATCGGGAGTGATCAGGGTGAGATTGCGGAGGAAGAACAGGTAGTTGGCTTCGGTCGTCATCTTGTTAATGAACGACTGGACCTGATCCGCAGTGCCGGTGACGTTCATGCTGATGGGGGTTGCGGTGTAGAGATCTTCGGCAATGACGTTCAGGTCCATGGGCCGGTCGATGCTATTGAGGCTAAAGAGGTGCGATTGGGCGACAATACTGGCGATTTCCTTAATAATATGGAGCTGTCTGAAGATTTTGGGCACGTCCTCCATAGCGGGCAAGTCTTTGCTGGCGGCGCGGATCTGAAAAGAGAGGTAGGGGCAGGTGCTGTAGGCCACTGGGGGATCGGATTCGTCGAGCATACGGTTGATGGCGCGGAGGTCCTCCTGGAGTTTACGGACGGCTTCGACAGGGGTAGCGGGGTAACGTGGATCGATCCTGTACTTAGTGGCCATGGCCAGGCGGAGTTCGGTGAATTTACGTTCTGCGCGATCGCGGTTATCCTGGGCAGCGCGCTCATTTTCTTTATTCAGCCTGAGGTTTTCCTTCTTGACATTCTGGAACCACAGGAGCTGTTCATCGAGGGTTTTATGTTTGGCGGCGGCGAGGTTTCCGGCGCTGCGGATATTGAGGCCGACGACGACGGCCAGGACAAGGCATCCGAGCGAGTAGAGGAGCAATCCCCAGTTTTTCTTAAGGAAATCCATACGGTGCCTTGTGTAAGGTAACGCGAAAGCCGAGAGCGCTATGGGTCGCTCAGGTCAGGCCAGGGTTCAGCGGCCGACCTGGTTCACCTCGAAGGGCTCCTTGAACTTGATCTGAATAACGAAGGTGGACAGGTTGTCGATGTTCTGTGGCGGCACATAGGAGATAATGCCAGTGAATTGGCTATCCGGATCGAAGAGTTCGCTAGCCTTAAGGAGTTCGAGGAAGACCAGTTCGGGGGTCGCCTGTCGGCGGGCGCGGTCGACGGCCTGAGCGCGGCGCTGTTCCGGGGTGAGTTCAGCTTCGGCGGGAGCTTCGGCGGGGGCTTCGGTGGTCTGGGGGGGCTTATTGGCCTCGGCTGGCGCGCCGGGCACAGGGGCACCGGGCAGCGCGGGGGTGGGCGTAGGCGGGGTGGGGGTCCCGTCTTTTTCGCGTAGTCCGCTGGCTGCGGCTTTGATGGCCTCGGTAGCGTTGGCGGTGCCCAGGATAATCCCGTGGCCGGAGATAATGAGTCCAGCGATGGGGACCCCGGTAGCGCTGGGGGCAGCGGCGACGGGGGCGGAGCCACCGGGGCCCATCATGCCTTCGGCGCCGGGCATACCCGCCCCGGAGCTCATCATATCGCCGCCGGGCATGCCGCCGCCACCGGCTCCCATCATCATGCCTTCGCTGCCGGGCATACCGCCGGGCATGCCGCCACCGCTAGGGGGGACGGCGCCGGCGCCGACGGGTTTGATCTCGCCGAGGACGGGCTGGATGGCGTGGAGCCAGAGGTTATCGGGCTTAAGGCGATACAGCTCATTGTAGATATTTGGCCAGCGACAGCGTTGCCTGAGCAGGTCGGCGATGGCGTTAATCTGATTTTTTCGTTGGTCGGTTTCGCTGTTATAGGTTTTGATCTTATTGGCGAAGCTCTCGACGCCCTGGCGTTGCTGCTGGACGCCGTCGAAGGCGCGGGCGTAGAGTTTAGCGCGGTTGAGGGCCGTGAACCAGGCCACGAGGAGGATGACGAGGAGGCAGGCGAGGGAGGCGAAGACGAAGGGTTTTTTGCGTCTGAGGGCCTGTTGTCGGCGGATGGTATCGGGGACGAGAGTGACCTCGATGGGACAGGGGAGGCGGTAGCGCAATCCGAGGCCGATGACCTCGCTGAACATATGGGCGACTTCCTGCAAGCGCTGGCGGTCGATGGCGGGCCCGAGTCCGACGACCTGGAAGGGGTTGAGGTAGACGACCTCGAGGTGCAATTTTTCGGCAAAGAAATGATCGCAGTAGGTCATGGTTGAGCTACCGCCGGTGAGATAGAGGCGGGTAGGGCGATTGCCGTGTTGCTGGGCGCGGTAGACGCTGATGGAGCGATTGATTTCGCCGTGAAGGCGGGCCATGACGTTCCGGATAATTTTAGAGACGGCGGCGGCGACCTCGCTTTCGGGTTCGGCATAGGCTCCGCCGAGGGCGACGAAGCCATGGCGGCGTTTGAGTTCTTCGGCCTCGGCGAAGCCGATGCCGAATTCTTTAGCGATCTGCTGGGTAATGGAGTGACCGGCGATGGGGATGGTGCGGGCGAAGAAGCGGGTGCGGTCGACGAAGAGGAGGTTGGTGCTGCGGCCGCCGATGTTGAGGACGATAGCGCACTCATCGTCGCCGACGTGGTTAGCGCGAGCGGCGTTGTAGCAGGCGGCGGGGGCGACATCAACGAGGAGGGGTTCGAGGCCGACGGCCTGGACGGCGCCGGTCATCTGTTCGACGATTTCGTTCTTAATGACCACGAACATGACGTCCATCTCTTCCTCATCAGGACTAGCGATGAGCTGGTAGTCCCAGATCACCTCGTCCATGTTGAAGGGGACGTTCTGTTTGGCCTCGAACTCGACGATCTGGCGGATGCGTTTTTCGTCTTCGGAGAAGGGTGGGAGTTTAACGAAGCGGGTGAAGGCGGACTGGCCGGACATGCAGACGAGAGCACGGCGGGCGCTGAAGCCGCTTTCGACGACCATCTGGCGGAGGAGGCCAGCGACGACGACCGAGCGGGTGCTCTCGGTGAGTTCCTCCTCGTATTCCCGGTGCGCAAAATTGACCAAAGTGCGCGTATCACGGGTCGGGTATTCGAATTCCCCGACCTTGATACTGGTGGCGCCGATATCGATGGCTAGGATGCGGTCTGAGCGTGCCATTCAATCATTTCCCGAAGCCGCTGGGTTTGGCTCGCCCGGTAAGGGCGTGACGGTCTGTCGGCCGCGCCGGGTGCTTACTGCCGTTTGGGTTTGGGGTGTTCATAGAAGTCGTAGTCCAGGGGGGCGAAAGGGGTCAGATCGGGGGGCATGAGTTCGCCTTCGATGAGGCGCACGTCAGGTTCTTTGGCGCGCCACCAGTTTTTGGGCTGGGTAGAGCGGCTGAACTCCTCCTGGGCCAGGATTTTGCCGTCGCAGGAGATTTCCGCGTAGGCCGCGAAGTGGGATTTATTGGGAGACCTGGTGTCGCAGTAGCGGCGGATGAAGCCGGGGCGGACGTACATGACGGCATGGTGTTTGCCATCCGCGACATCGACGTAGGTGGCCGTTTCCTGGAGGAGTATCGGTTTGGTGGTGTTCGTTGGGCGAACGAGCAGCGACCAGGTGATGGTGACCTCGTCGGCCCAGCGGCGGGCGGCTTCGGTTTCGTATTCGACGTAGACTTGGAGCCATTCGTACTCGGAAGTGGCCTGGGGGTTGGAGGTGCTTTGGAAGATGGGGGTACGGACGGTTTTGAGGTCGACTTTGATATTGCTAACGCGGACGCGGACGCGGCTATCCTGGGCCGTGGCGGTGCCCGCGAGAAGCAGCCCGACGGCAAGCAGGGCTTGGGAGAGCTGCCGTGCAGTCACACGCTTCATGTTCATCTCCTTCGTTAGGCGCTGTACACCCATCCACGACACAGGGCCATCTGGGCCGTAGCGCCACAGGTCGGTGAGCAGGCTAATGCAGTCGATGCGGTCTGATAAGCCTTCGTTTACACGCACAGGATACCACCGGTTTGTACGAGACGCAAATCACGATGGGCACTCTGTGTCCTTTTTGGTGACCTGTGCAATAAGGATTGGCCGAGGTATTCAGCCCAAAGGGGCGCTTTGGGCGCCCAGGGCGTTGCCCTGGGTACCGGTTCACACCACAGATTGAGCCCTGAAGGGGCGGTCTATGCGATCTCAGCGCGAGCGTAGGACAGATGGCTCGCCCCTATAGGGCTCAAACCCCTAACTGTCCTATTCCCAGGGCGTTGCCCTGGGCTGGTATCGCAGCGCGCCTTCAGCGCTCCAGACGGACTCCCTTATTGCACAGGTCGCTTTTTGGTGAGGTTGGGGCGGATCAGTTGCCCCGGCGCCAGCGCAAGCGGTGACTATGGACGGGGGTGAAGGGACGCTGCGATCCCAGGTTGGCCTCATCGAGAGCGCTAGCGAGGGCGAGGGGTACGGTGGAGCGGGCCAGGGCAACGCGTCCACGGCTCTCGACGGTACGGGCCTTCATTTCCTGCTGGGTGGCGACGGCGGCGGCGCGGCGAATTTCAGCATGGGCCTGGGCGATACGCGTATCAGCGTCTGCTTGGCTGGACTTGAGGCGTGCGGCGACGTTATCGACGACGTCGACATCGGCGATATCGACGGAGAGGATTTCGTAGCAGGTGCCGCTGTCGAGGCCTTTGTCGAGGAGGTGTGCGGAGATGAGATCAGGTTTCTCGAGGATTTCGCGGTGGCTGGGGGCGCGACCGATGGCCGCGACGATACCCTCGCCGACGCGGGCGACGATGGTGTCTTCGCCGGCGCCACCGACGAGGCGTTCGAGGCGGGTACGGACGGTGACCAGGGCGCGGGCCTCGAGGCGGATGCCGTCACGCGCGACGCCGGAGATGCCGCTGAGTCCAGCGCCGGCGGGGGGCACGGTGACGACCTTGGGGTTGACGCGCGACTGGACCGCATCGACGACATCGCGACCGGCGAGGTCGATAGCGGCGACGGTGCGGAAGTCGACGGGCAGGCCGGCTTTCTGGGCCGCGATGAGGGCTTCGACGACGGCCTCGAGATGGCCGCCGGCGAGGACGTGGGCTTCGAGGTCATCGACCGGGGTAGCCTCGCCGGACTTCCAGAGTCGGATGGTGGCATCGAGAATCCGGGCGGGGTCGACGCGGCGGAGGCGCATCATGGCCATGCGGAGGATAGAGAGGGGGACGCCGGCGGCTTTGGCGTTGATCCAGAGGTTGAAGAAGAGAAGGAGGAGAAAGAAGCCGGTGACAAGTACGGCACCGGCACCCGTTGCCAGTAGCAGGAGGAGGACTCGCATGGCAGCACATCCTTACCAGATACGGCGGAAGCCCGGGCTGGGCCCGAGCGGACCGCCGGCTCCAGGGCTGGCGGCCTTATTCAGATACGGCGGAAGCCCGGGCTGGGCCCGAGCGGACCGCCGGCTCCAGGGCTGGCGGCTTTATTCAGTTACGGCGGAAGCCCGGGCTGGGCCCGAGCGGACCGCCGGCTCCAGGGCTGGCGGCTTTATTCAGATACAGCGGAAGCCCGGGCTGGGCCCGAGCGGACCGCCGGCTCCAGGCGAGATGCTGGCGAGCCGAGGGTTCCTGCGAGGGGGCCTCAGGTGGCGCGGTAGTTGGGTGCGTCCTTGGTTACGGTAACGTCGTGAGGATGGGCCTCCTGGCGGCCAGCGGGGGTAACCCGGACCATTTTGGCCTTGGCTTGGAGTTCCGGGATGGAGCGTGCGCCACAGTAGCCGAGCGAGAAGCGCAAGCCGCCGACGAACTGGTGGAGGACATCCGCAAGCGGTCCGCGGTAGGGGATCATCCCTTCGATGCCTTGCGGGACGAGTTTTTCGTGATTTTCCACATCGCCCTGGCTGTAGCGTTCGCGGCTGCCGCGACCGGCCTTCATGGCATCGAGGCTGCCCATGCCGCGGTAGACGACGTAGGTACGGCCCTGGTGCAAGATGCGTTCACCCGGGCATTCCTCGGTGCCAGCGAGAGCCGCGCCCATCATGACGCAGGAGGCGCCGACGGCGATGGCCTTGGCCGCGTCGCCGGAGTAGGAGACGCCGCCATCGGCGATGATCGGCACCGCTCCGGCCACGGCTTTAGCGGCCTGGTAGACGGCAGTGAGTTGGGGGATGCCAACGCCAGCAACGACGCGGGTGGTGCAGATGGAGCCGGGGCCGATGCCGACTTTGACGGCGTCCGCGCCGGCCCTGACCAGGTCAGCGGCTCCTTCGGCGGTGCCGACATTTCCCGCGACCACATCGACGGCGGGGTAGCGTTGTTTGAGCATTTTGACGGTCTCGATAACGCTTTTCGAGTGCCCGTGAGCCGTATCGACGACGAGGGCATCGACCTCGGCCTTGATCAGGGCCTCGATGCGGGCTTCGTCGTTGGGGCCGATGGCGGCGGCGACGCGGAGGCGGTGCTGGGCGTCGCGGTTGAATTCCGGCTCCATGTTATCAATAAGGCTACGCAAGTCGTTGAAGCTGAATAGTCCGAGCAGGCGAAGAGAGGCATCCACGATGGGGAGTTTGCCGACCTTACGTTCCATCATAACCTGAAAGGCCTCAGTCATGGAGGTACCCGGGCCGACGACGATGGGATTCTTGGTCATGACGGACTCGACGGGGACGTTGTAGTCGGTCAGGAACTTCATATCGCGGGCGGTGAGGATGCCGACCAATCGGTCACTACGGTCGAGGATGGGGAAGCCGCTGAAGGTGTACTTTCGGGCAGCCTTAACGGTGAGGAGATCAGAGACCTTCATATCACTGTAGAACACCACGGGCGAAGAGATGAGGCCATTGAGGTAGTGCTTGACGCAGGCGACTTCGTCGGCCTGCGCTTCGGGGCTCAGGTTTTTGTGAATGACGCCGATCCCGCCGAGTTTAGCGATGGCAATGGCGAGGCGGCTCTCGGTGACGGTGTCCATCGCGGCGCTGACGAAGGGGCTATTGAGGCTGATGCGGCGGGAGAAGCGGGTGGTGACGTCAGTTTCGGCGGGCATGAAGTCCGCGTACTGGGTGACGAGGGAGACATCGTCAAAGGTCAAGCCTGTGCTGCCGGCTTCGGCAATGAAGGCATCAAGGTAGGGATTGCCCATGAGGATGCACCTCTATCGTTCCGTATGCTGGCGTGGGAACTGTACCCCGAGGGTCGGGGTAGGTCAAGCTTCTTTGCGCTTGGCGAGGCGTACGATGACGCACTTGCAGCCATTCTGGTCAGGTTCTTCGCTTTCGGTTTCGATATCGTGATCGGCGCGCAGCGCCATATGGACGATGCGGCGTTCGGCGGCTGAGAGGGGGCCGGTCTTCTTGGTTTCGCCCCAGCGTTTGACTTCTTTAGCGATGTCCTCGGCCAGTCCGCGGAGGCGCTCTTCGTCGACATTGGTACGGTTACCGCGGCGGGATTCAGCCCCGGGTTCGCGGGGGTTGCGGTAGCCATCGATGCTGATCTGCACGGTCGGGCCTTCGCCGTGCTGTTTGCGCAGCATGCGGTCGAGCAGCAGTTCGAGGGCCTGGAGGCAGTGGCCTTTGCGCCCGATGAGTCGGCCGGCATCTTCGGTCTTGAGGGTGAGGATGAGGGTGTCTTCGGCCTCCTCGGTGCCCACTTCGGCGCGGAAGCCGAGTAGTGCCACCATACGAGAGAGGCGCTCGATGCTGTCCTGGCGGATGGATTCGTCTATGGCCATGTACACATCTCCTTGGTTGGGCCTGGCGGGCGCGGCGGCGGGCCGGGCGTCTGGCGGGGTGCGCTAGGCTCGGGGCCGGCCAGGGTCATCCCTAACGTGTCGTCCGCTTGAAACGTTGTCTTTCGCCCGGGCGAAGACAAGGCGGCACGCGAGGCCGCTCGCCCTGCACGAGGCTGCCGGGCAGCCTCGGCAGGACACGGTACAGGGAACAAGGGATTTGCCGGACGACACACGAGGGTTGGTTCTCGTTTACGCGGCGGCCGGGGTTCTTGGGGCGGTCGCCAGTTTGCCATCTGCTTTGCGGTTCAGGTGATTGGTCAAGAGCATCTGGACGATACTCAGGATTTGGCTGACGGTCCAGTACAGGGTCAAGCCGGAGGGCATGCTGTAGAAGAGGAAGATGAAGAAAATGCTCATGAAGTTCATCATCCGTTGCTGCTGCGGGTCGCCGATCGAGGGGGTGAGCCTCTGCTGCAGCAGCATGGTCAGGCCCATGAGGATAGCGAGGGGGCGGATAGGCAGGCCGAAGACATCGTCGGGCATGCTGAGGTCGGCGGACCAGAGGAAGCTCGCGTGGCGCAATTCGATAGCGCCCCTGAAGGTGACGAATAAGGCGAAGAAGACCGGGAGTTGCAGGAGCATGGGCAGGCAGCCGCCGAACTGGCTAACCTTGTTTTCCTTGAACATTTCGGACTGTTTGCGGTAGAGTTTTTGCGGGTCGTCCTTGTACTTCTCGCGGATTTCCTTCAACTGTGGCTGGAGTTCCTGCATTTTGCGCATGGAGTTAGTGTAGTGATGAGTGAGGGGCCAGAAGACGATTTTGACGGCGAAGGTAATGATTATGATCGCCAAGCCGTATCCCCAACTGACGCCAGAGACCTGATGGAGCCAGATGAGGAGGTTGAGGAGCCAGCGGGTAAGGACGCCCATCCAGGCGGGGTTCCAGAACATAAAAGAGTCCATGCCGACGACGGTTTCGAGGCGACCGCCGACCTTCTGGAGCAGGCCGTAGTCTTTGGGGGTAGCGAGGCCGGTGAAGGAGAGGACGCTTTCATTGCCGGGGCCGAGGGTGCGGGTGGGCAGCAGAGCGCGGGCCTGGCACCAGGTATGAGCGACCGGCTTGTCGGAGGCGGCGCCGACCTGGACGGAACGCAGGTCGAACTGGCAACCGGAGAAGAGCGCCTCGTCGTCGACCTGTCCGGCGATGACGGTCAGCATGAAGTACTGGCTTTGGACGGCCAGCCACTTGGCGGGGCGGGTTTCCAGCTCACGGTCGAGGCCTTTACGCAGGAGCTTGGCGATCTGCTTAGCGGTGTAGGCTTTGGGCCGGTTGAGGTCGGTGAAGGCGACGGTAACGGAGCTTTGGACACTGCCGGAGGCGGCAGCGCGGGCCGACTCGTTGGGCGGCATAGCGCCCGCCTCGAGGGCGAGGCCTTGGAGGCGGATGGCATCAGGACCGGCGTTGCGGAAGCGGACCGTATAGCGGATCTGGTAGGGGGTAGCGCCGAGTATTTCCCAGCGTTCGCTGAGGACGAGGCCAGCGGCGGCCTGGCGGCGGATCTCGAGGGTGTCAGGGGTAGCGTCGACCACTACGGCGGGGCCCATTTCGAAGCCGGCGGCACGCAGGTTAAGGGCGAGGAACGGGTACTCGCTGCGGCTCATGGTGATGGGTTGTCGGAGGCTGGCGTCAGGCGCGACATCGCGAGCATACTGGCTCAGCGTGACGTTGGTCACGCCGCCGCCGGCGGGGTCGACATCGGCAGTAAGCAGAGCCTGTTTGTCGGGGGAGATCAAGCGGACGGGGGCGGCGCTGGGGGGTTCCCAGGGCAGGCGTCTGGCATCGTTTTCCGCGGACACAGGGGCGGTAGAAGACGGGGCTGGAGGGCTGACGGCAGGGGGGGCGTCACTGGCCGCGAGAGGCTGGGATGGGGAGGGAGCAGCCGGGGAAGCGGCTTGGCTAGTCTCTGGCGCGGGCGTGCCAGGTCGCTGGAAGCCCAGGGCGTCGAGAATCCGGCCCCAGGACAAGAGCAAGAGGACACAGACGGCGACACCGATGATGGTAACCTTGTCGTACTTCATGAGATCATGGGCTTCCCAGACTCGCTATGGGTATGTGGGGCAGGGGTCGACCGGCGTGGGGTCGGCAGCGGATCGTAGACCGCACCGCGGTAGAACGGGTGGCAGCGGCAGATTCGCAGGAGGGCCAAGCGAGCGCCGCCGAGCAGGCCGAAGGAGAGGATCGCCTGGCGGGCATACTCCGAGCAGGAGGGCTGAAAGCGGCAGCAAGCCGGCTTGAGGCGGCTCAGGCAGAGCTGGTAAGCGCGGACGAGGCCGACGGCAAGGGTGGTTGTCAGGGGGGTTGTGGCCATGAGGCACTTCAAGCGCAGCTCGGGCGCGGTCAGACATTCCTAATCATCCCAGCAGTCCGATTCGGCGGCAGAGGTCACGCACATCGGCAAGCACGTCCTGCATGCGGGCTTTCTGGAGGGGCCGCCTTGGGATCAGCACCAGCCAGGCCGGCGGCAGTTCCGCGACGGTCTGTCGATACGCCTCTCGAAGCAGGCGTCTGGCGCGATTCCGGACGACGGCTTTGGGGCTGTAGCGTCTGGAGACGACGAACGCGACCCGGCGCGCGGTATCGGGTGGAGGCCAGACAGCCGAGACGACGCACAGGGGGCTGGCGTCGCGTCGGCCATGCTGGCGCACGCAGTCCAAGTGGGCACGGGTGCGCAAGCGTGTCTGCGAGCAGAGTCGGTGCCGGCGAGGCGGTTTGGGGTCCCGGTTACCGTTAGCAGCCACACTGCTGGGAGGGAGAGCGGTCATCGGTTCGGGCTGCAGGCCCCCGGCAGCGGGCAGGTCCACTCTGGGCGTCCGGGCGGACGTGTTGCCGGCACTCTCCAGGCTCACGCCGACAGACGCTCACGGCCCTTACGGCGGCGGGCGCGCAGTATATGACGTCCGCCGCGCGTCGCCATACGAGCGCGGAAACCCAGTCTGCGTTTACGGACCCGATTGGACGGCTGGAATGTTCTCTTCATGCGATCTGCCTTCCTCTATGGCTCTGAGGTTGTTGCTGTTCCGGCACCGTCACAGCGGCCGGCAGGGGCCGTCGACGGTTCGCCCAACGGATGCACAGTAAGACCCGTCGGCAAGAAATCGTGATGGGGAATATAGCACGGGGTCTTGCCGCCGCCAGTCGATCACGGTCCGAGTTCAGAGTTCAGGGTTCAGGGTTCAGCCCAGTCCCCGGCTGCGGCCGGACATACCGGAATGGGACTTGCCGACGCGGGTCCCATCCGATCCGGCCGGGACGTGGCGGATCGCCTGGAGGGCGGCCCTGCGTGGCCGCCGCGGCGCCGACGCAGCGGCGCCCTCCAACGCCCTTCGTCCGCCGCGGCGGACGAGGGGCGGAATGGGAAGCGCCTGGTGTCCTAAGAGGTTGCTGCAAGTCTCATACAAGGGTTCAGA
>CAILKC010000805.1 GCA_903834675.1 uncultured Victivallales bacterium
CGAGATGATCCTCGTTCACCTCAACGACGCCGAGTTCACCTATCCCGGCACCGACCTGCGCATGGTCTATCAGCTCCAGGCCGCCAACCCCGCAGGCTGAAAGTGCCACAACCCCTTTTTCCATGGATCAAGAAGTCTGAGCCTGCGCCCCCGGTGGCTTCCCGCCGTTGATTCTGCGGGGCGTCACGCTACATTCGTGCGACCGTCAGCCGCCAGCCCGGGGGACCGTCGCGGTGCCGAGGTCCGGGATCAGGCCAAGGCGCCGGGAGCGCGGTTGGCGGAGGAGGCGTGACATGGATCCGTCATTCCGGCTTGATGCGGGCAGTTTCCTTGGCGGCTATCGCATCGTGCGGCCGTTGAGCGCTGACGTCGAGGGCGAGATCTACCAGGCCAAGCATTCGACCCGGCAGACGAGTGTGCTGCTGCGGGTCTTTGCGGCGGAGTCGGTGGCCGCGGCCGGGCCGCGGGCGGCACTCGCCGCGCGCTGCGAGCTGGCGGCGGGGTTGCAGCATGCGGGTCTGGCTCGTTGCACGGCGCTGCTGAGCGACCGGGGGTTGTGCTTTACCGCGATCGAGTTACCGGATGGCCCGCGGGGCGAGCCGATGACCCTGGCGGCGGCGCTGCAAGAGTCCGGTGGCCATTTGCCTGAGGAGCGCGTGGCGTTGCTGGCGGAGCACCTGTGCAAGGCCCTGCAGTTTGCGCATCGGTTTCGCGCCGTCGGTCTGGCTCATGGGCGACTGACGTTGGACAGCATCTACCTCACGGCCCAGCGCCAGCCACGCTTGGTCGACTTTTGCCTGACCGAGGCGGCTCAGCCGCAGGAGGATGTTCGTGCCCTGGGCCGCGTGCTGGCCGGTCTGCTCACGGGTAGTCTGCCGGACCCTGCCAAGACCCCCTGTGCCCCCGGACTGTCCCGGCGCTGGGACAAGCTGGTGCGTGGTTGTCTAAGCGCTGGCGCGCCGGAGGGTTTCCCTGATATTGCCAGTCTGGAGAAGGCCATCGAGGGCCGCGACTCGGGGCGTTCGACGGGGCTGCTGTGGGGCGTCGTTCTCGGCGCGCTGGTGATCGTCATCGCCAGCGGCGGGTTCGCTCTGCTGCGCTACCGGTCGGGTAAGGTCGAGGCCACGGTCGCTCGTGAGGGCAAGACCAAGCCCGTCAGTGCCTCGGCCGCGTCTCCGGCGGTCTTGGCGAAGGAGGTTGACGCGCTGCGGGAGGCGGTCGAGACCTGCATGGCCGCGAATGATCTGGAAGGCGCGGAGAAGGCGCTCGCCGCCTGGGCCAAGGCCGCGCCTGAAGCTACCGAGGTCCGCCAGCGCCTGACCGCGGTGCAGACGCAGCGTGGGGCTCAGGCGGTCGGGGCGATCAAGCAGGCCGCCGAGGCCGCCCTAGCCCAGGTCGGCCAGATTCGCGAGACCGAGGACCTCGCGGCCAAGCTGGTGGCGCTCAAGGCGGTGCGCCAGGAAGCCGCTGGGCATCTCGCCAGCCTGCGCTTTGACGAGGCCGCTGCCGCCTATCGGCGCCTCAAGACGGACGCCGAAGGACTGCTGGCGCTGGATCAGGGCCGCGTCGGCGCCGCCAGCGCGCGCGGCGCCGCCGAGGGGGCCCGCGAAGTCGCCCAGACGACCGGCGCGGAGAAGGATGCTGCCGAGGCCTGGAAGGCGGCCGAGAACGCCTGGGTGCAGGCCGGCGAACTGTGGACGGCGTTGCGCTTCAGTGAAGCCGAGGCCTCGTTCAAGCAGGCGACGGAGGGTTTCGAGAAGGCCGCCAGGCTGGCTGCCGGCGGCCGAAATCTGGCCGCGGCGCGGGCGAAGTTTGAGGACGAAAAGGCGCGGGCCGGGGAGAAGTTGCTGGCCCGTCTGCCGGCGGAGGCCAGGAAGGACCTCGACGCCATCGCGGCTGAGGCCGAGGCGGCGACGGCGGCCGGTCAGCCCGCGGCGGCGGCGACGCTCTGGGTGAAGGCCGAAGCCATGCTCGCCACGACCCTCGATCAGGTGGCGGCCAAGGGCGCGACGGTGAAGACTCCCACGGAACAGTTCCCACGCCCGGCAACGGCCAATCTGGTGCTCAATGGCGAGGTCGAAAAGGGCAGCGATGGCCAGCCGGCGTCGTGGAGCCGGATGGATGGCCTGACGGCTTTCTGGGACGCCAAAGGAAACCCGGGCCGCTGCGTGCGCTTCGATACCAATGTGCAACAGGCCGACAAGAAGCAGAAGCAGGCCGACCCGGAAGCGTTCAAGGGCAAGACCAAGGGCGGCCAATACAACACCGTCGGCGCCCACGAGGGGGTGTGGGCTTTTCCCGCGCCCATCGCGGTCCTGCCGACCGACCAGTTCTTCCTCATCGAGGTGGATTGCATGGGACCCGAGAAGTCGTCGGCGCTGATGTACCCGCAGGTGTTCATCCGCGGCTTCCGGCTCTTTGATCCGCAGAAGGACGAGGGGACGTTCTCCTGGTTCCAGACCCCCCACGAAGGCGGTCCGGACTTCTCCGAGCAGTTCGGCAAGGCCCAGCGCCGGGCGCAGCCGGGGGACTACCTGATGGTCTGGCGGCATGCGCTGGTCTGCCGCAACTCGGCCGCGAACATCTGGGAGCACTACCGCATGGGCCTCAAGCTGCCGGACGACCCACGCTTCCGCCCCGAGGTGATCTTGCTGAAGCCGTATGCCATGTGGCCGCTGGGCGAGTACCGCTTTGACAACCTCACGCTGCGCCTGGCGACGCGTGAGGAGTATGAGAAGGCGAAGGCTGAAGGGCACTCCATTGAGGGTTATATGCCACTGGAGTGACGAGCTGGACGAGCTGGACGAGCTGGACACACACGGGACGGGGGAGGCGGGAGGGGCACGATGAGTGACGGGGGTAAGCAGGCGCTGTTGCCTGAGGGTGATTTCCTCGGTCCTTACCGCATCGTGAGCCGGTTGGCCTGTGGCACGCACTGGGACGTGTATCTGGCGCGCAGCGGCGGGGAGCAGCGTCAGGTCGCGCTGAAGACGCCGATTGGGGACTGGGCCGGTGAGCCGACCCGATTACTGGCGCGGGCCACGGCCGTGGCCCGGCTTGAGCATCCGAACGTGGCGCGAGTGTACGAGGCGGGAGTGGATCGCGGCCGCCTGTACGTCGCCGAGGAGCTGGTGGCGGATCAGCGTGGGGTGGTGACCGACTTGGCCACGGAACTGCTGAACCACGGCCACCGGTTGCCCGAGGAGCGCGTCCGGGTGTTGGCCAAGCACCTCCTCGACGGCCTTGCCGCGACCCACGGGGCCGGCCTGGCGCACGGCCGCATCGAGGCAGGCAAGGTCCTGCTCAGCGCCCAGCGCCGGGCCAAGCTGGTGGATGTGGGCTTGTGGGCCGAGGTCTCGGCCGAGGCACAGGCCGCCGATGTCCGTGCTGTGGGGTCTCTAATCTACCAGATGCTCGCGGGTCAGCCCCTGACGGCGGAGTCGCCGCCGCCACAGCAGTTTGGCGCCGCGGCGGCGTGGGCGCCGCTGATCAAAGCTCTGGCGGCGGCCCAGCCGGGGGCGCTGCCGGACCTGGCCGCGCTCAGTGAGCAGGCGCTGACTCTCGACAGCGGGGAGGCCAAGCAGCGGCGGGCCTGGCTCTACCCGGTCCTGGCTGCGGCCTTGTTGCTGGTGGCGGCGGCGGTGGGGGGGCTGGCCGTCAAGGCCCGGCGGAGCGCTTTGGAGCAGGCCCGCGTCGCCAACCTGGCCCGCGAGACGGCGGACCGCGAAGCGCGGATTGGCTCTCTCCTGGCCGCTGCCGCCAGGGCCCGTGACCAGGGCGATGCGGCCGGAGCGCTCGAAGCCTGTCGGCAGGCCCTGGCCCTCGATGCGCGCCATGCCGCGGCGCTGAAGCTCCAGGCCGAGTACCGCACCGCCGCTGGAATGACCCAGATGGGGGATGCTAAAGAGCGTGCCGAGGCCGCCTGGAACGCCATCCGCGATGTCCATCCCGGCGAGGGCTTTGCCGACTTGGTCAGTGAGGTGCGCAGCGTCCTGACTGCGGCCCGCAACGCCCTCGCGACGCAGGAGTATGGGCAGGCGGTAACCCTCTTCCGCCAGGCGGCGGACAAGGCTACCGCGGTGGCTCAACTCGACGCCGGACGCCGGGAGGCGGGCCCCGTCCGTGAAGAGGTCGAGGCCGCCCGCGATGGCGCCGAGGGCGCCGTCGCGCCGACGCTGGCTCCCGAGCTGTGGCAGCAAGCCGAGGCCGCCGCCAAGACGGGCCAGGAGCGCTTCACCGCACGCGGCTTTCCCGACGCCGTGACCGCCTGGCGCGGCGCTAGCAGCCTTTACGGCCGGGCTGAGCGCAAGGCGCTGGGCTCGCGGCGGCTGGCGGCCGCCCGTGGCATCTTCGAGAAGGCCGTGGTCGCCGCCGGGGAGACCTCCCGAGCCGCGGTGCCGGCGGAGACCAATCGGCGCATCCAGGCTCTCTGCGCCGAGGCCGCGGCCCTGGCCGAGCGCGAGGACTGGCCCGCGGCGACCGCGAAGTGGGAAGCCGCCCTGCAGACCTTTGACGAGGGCATGCTGCAGAGCGACGCGGTGTTGCGGCGACAACACTTTGACGAGGCGTTGGCGGGGGCGCGTCATACCCTGAGCCGCAACGCCCTGGCCGAAACGGAAAAGCTGCTCACCGAGGCGCTGGAGATCATCGGGTTCCGCGATCACGAGGAGGCCCGGAGGCTGCTGGCCGAGGTGCGGGCCCGGCGGGTCCAGGCCGGGGAGATCGGGCCGGCCCGCGTGGAGAACCTGGTCATGAACGGCGATTTCAGCGTCAATCAGGCCGGGGCACCCGTGGGCTGGACGCGGCCCGACAATCTGACCGTGTTCTGGGAGGAGGGCGGCGTGCATGGCGAAGGGAAGTGCCTACGCCTGGACACCGACGTCTACCGCAGTGAATGGGAAGCGCACCGGAAGAGCCCCGAGAAGCCGCTCAAGAAGACGCCGACGTCGGGGACGAAGTACGACACGGTCGGCGGCACGGCCGGCGTGGCGGTCTACAGCCATCCCATCCTGGTGGACCCCGGCGCCTGCTACCGCGTGGGCTACGATGTCAAGGGTCAGGGCGAGCCCTTCATCTTCGTGCTGGGTTACTGGAAATGCGGTCCCGAGCAGCTGAAGGAGATGGGCGAGAAGATTTTCTTCAAGCCTGTCCCCGACGGTCCTTCGTTCTCGCTGGTGGCGTATGGCACCTCAGGGGAGGAGAAGCGCCAGCCCCGCGCCGGCGACTTCATCCAGTGCTACCGCCGCCGCATCGTGGCGCGCTTTCCGCCCGGGAAGGACAAGACCTGGCGGCACTACGAGACCGTGCTGCAGTTCCCGGAGGACAGCCCGGTCCAGGTCGCGCTTCTGGAAATCTACGGCTACTGGCC
>CAILKC010000806.1 GCA_903834675.1 uncultured Victivallales bacterium
CCCCCCGTGTTAGCGACCAGAAGAACACACAGATAACCGTTGCCGCCGCGAAGGCGACACTCGCGACGGCGACCGCCTGCGGCCAGGTGGTGATTGCTTCCATGGTCTACTTGCCCCCCTCGCCAAGCGCGGCCAGGGCGGAGCGGATGGCTTCTCTTGATGTCGGGCCAAGCCTGTAGTCTCCATAGCACTCGGACAGTTCTCTCAGCTTTTCAATGTGGTGCGGTGCGAGCGTCGGGCGGCACAGGTCCAGCTGGCCCCGGCAGTGCGGACAGGCATACCAGTGTGTAGTGCCGTCTCCGAGCACCAGTGGCAGGCAGGCTACGGGTGGTAGTTGGGTCTTTTCCGTCGTCATTCCCGTTCTCCCAGTTGCTGGACCTCGAACAGCTCGCCCTGCCGCCCGCTCAGGCAGGCCGGGCTAAACCAGATGCATTCCTTCGCCTTCGTCTTGGTACTTCCATAGGTCGCGCTTTCTCGGGACCACGGCAGCACCGTCCATCCAGGCAGGCTGTAATCACCGGCGTGGCCACACAGTGCAATCCGCAGTTCGGCATTATCCGCCGCCCACGTGGCTACCTCTTCGGCGACGTTGCCACAACCGTAGACCTCACAGTAAGCGCGGTAAGGCGGGTCCAGAAAGACGGCCGTATCCTTGCCCCCATAGTGGTGATTCAGGCAGCGCCACCATTCCCCGTGTTGCACCCGGACTCGACAAAGCCGCTCAGATAGCGCCAGCAGCCAACCCCTCCCGGCGTCGGAGGCGTGTGCGATCTTCCCGGCGGCCTGGATGCCCATCCCGGCGGTGGAGGCGTGTGCGATCCTCCCGGCGGCCTGGATGCCCCTCCCGGCGTCGGAGGCGTGTGCGATCTTCCCGGCGGCCTGGATGCCCATCCCGGCGTCGGAGGCGTGTGCGATCTGCCCGGCGGCCTGGATGCCCCTCCCGGCGTTGGAGGCGTGTGCGATCCTCCCGGCGGCCTGGATGCCCCTCCCGGCGTTGCCCGCGTGTGCGATCTGCCCGGCGGCCTGGATGCCCCTCCCGGCGTCGCCCGCGTGTGCGATCTGCCCGGCGGCCTGGATGCCCCTCCCGGCGTCGGAGGCGTGTGCGATCTGCCCGGCGCGAAACCAGTCACACCAGCCACCTCCAATCCAACAGCACTGCCCCCACACCCACCAGCCTGCAATCTTCGCATCTCCCGGCCAGTCCGGGTCCTGGAGTGCGGTCGATAAGGCTGCGATGCGTTCCGGGTCGGTCAGCCAGCGGTGTCGAGCCCCTAGATCGACGTGGACCACCGGGTAGTTCGCCCAATCGGCTACCGCAGCCCCCTGATACTTCACCGCCCGCCAGAAGTTGGCGAGGTAGCCATTCAGGTCGCAGACCACTTCCAGGCTGGCAATCTCCGGCGCCTGCAACAGCACCGCCGCCGACCCGCAGAACGGCTCGATGTACTGCTTTGGCGTCCCGAACCGCCGCCAGACCTCAGAGGCCATCGTACGCTTACCGCCGAAGTAGGGGAAGGGGGCTTTAAGAGGCGCGGTCATACCGTCCGCTCCTCAACCTTACGCCCGTCCAGGTGCCACCCATCGGCACGCTTCTCCGCCAGTCGCAGGTCTGCCCAGGGGAATGCCACCCTGGCGCGCTTGAACCGCTCCAGCCCCTGCTCCCACCCCGGCCCCCGATAGCCCGCCTTGACCTCGTACAGGATCACGGCAAAGGTGCCACCGTCGAACGACATCAGCACGTCCGGCGTGTAGGTATCCCCGTCGGGAAAGCGCAGCGTCATGCCGTGCGGCGTGACTGTGGCGGACGGAAACCGCCGCCGCAGAATCCCGGCCCACTCCGCCTCCGCCTTGTTCGCAGGCTTGGGAGTCCGGTCCCGTCGGCAGGCCGGTTCCTTTGCCGTTTTTACGAAGCTCGGTGCCCGACCGACCTTGGATACGAGTTCGACGCCATTGGCACCATGCAGCGCCTCTGGGGCGCCCGCGTTGAGGCGTTTGGTGCTTGACGACCAGAGCGCTTGCAGGGTCTCAGGGTTCAGGCGTTTCATTCCCCCGCCTCCTCTGCCTCATCGGCCTCCATGCACTCTTCGCAAACAGGCTGCGGCCAGGGCAGGCACTCTTCACAGAGCCAGTCCTCACACTGAGAACAGCGCCGTACCCCACGACCATGGCAGCGGTCACACTGGCAGTCGGCAGCGTCCTGCTCGTTGTAGCTCGCCCGGTTGGCTTCCATATCCGCAAGGTCCATTTTCGTTCCTCCTACTTGTCCAGCCACTCTTGTACCCGGTCCGCCTTGGCCCTGGCAATCCAGAGCCGCTTCACCAGTCCTTCGTCCTTCAGCGCCTCGTGGTCCGTCAGGCCGCCGTCTACCGTGCGGATGGCCAGGCGCTCCAGCTCATCCACCGTGAACGCCGCGAGCCAGTCGGCGGGGAAGGGGGTTGGGGCAGCGGTCATACCCCCTCCAGCTTGGCCAGCTCCTTGGCCGCTTCCATGAGGTCGCGCTCGGTTGGCCAGCGGGTGGCCACAAACAGCACATGTCGCACGACCCGGTGCCATTGGCGACGGATGAGGTAAGCGCTGCGGTCGTTCAGCGTGTCTGCCATCGCCCTGGCGTAGGCGGCCCGGTTTTCGTCCACGTGCTTGGGTAGCTCGCGGGTCTGAATCCACACCCCGCAGGCGTTGCGGATGTCGTCGGCAGTCAGTCGGTCGACGCCGATAGGCGCCACCGATGAGACGGCGGCCCGCTTTGGCCCATCCTTCGGCGCCGCGGCTGCCAGGGCCTTGATTCGCGCCATGGCCGCGTCCCACTCGTCGGCAGCGATAGGCGTTGGCTCTCTCGATGCCATCAGAACGTCCTTTCGGTTCCGGCGGTGGTTCCGTGCCGCCTGGCGTTGCGGAGATACCCCCGGACGAGACGCAGCGGGTCAGTGTCCGTCTCGACCTTCCCCGCCAACGCCGCCAGGGCCTCGGAGAATGCCAGTGCGCGGCGCTTAGGGTCTGCCTCGATCTTCCAGGCGTTCAGGAATGACGACTCGTCCAGGGTTGCATACTCGGGCCGGATGGACCTCAGGGTGTCGAGAGCTTCGCTGGAGTCGGTTTCCGAAGTGACCTCAATGGCGGCGGCGGCGGTCCTACTCGCGCTCTTACCGTCTCCGCCTCCGTCTCCGTCTCCGCCTCCGTCTCCGCCTCCGTCTCCGTCTCCGTCTCTAGCGGGAAGTTCCGGGAAGTTCCGGGAAGTTCCGGGAAGTTCCGGGAAGTTCCCGTCGTCCGGCAGCCAGTTCCGGGGCTTTCCCGGAAGTGGCGGGAACTTCGGAACGCTCAGTTTTAGTCTCTGTCTGAAGTTGAGAATGGAGAGGAAGTTCCGTCCGGAGACCTCGTAGCGCAGGACAAGTTGCCGGGTGCTCAGTTCCTCGAGCCAGCGGTCAACGTCGGTCGCTCGTAGCGTCTCGGTCAGAGGGAAACAACCCGCCCGAATCAGACGAGGCTCAGCGTGATAGCGCCCAAAGTCATCAGCCTTCATCAACAGCCGTACAAACAACCTCTCGGCGTCAGCCGACAGGCCGTCGAACTTCATCGAGTCCGTCCAGTCTCTGAGGATTCTGTTTGGCATGATCTATCCCCGTCCCAAGCGCGTTGTGCAGCGGATGCGCGCCCCCCGCCCTGGGGATAGATCAATTCAGCGGTGGCGGCGGTAATGCATCGCCCTCGGGACTCACCTTCGGCCCGGCCCCGGCCAGGCGCTCAGCGACCCGTGTAGCCGCGCTAGCCTTCGACATGGGCCGCAGGTCCGCCGGGACCTCATCTTCTGCCTGGTTGTTGCTGGCGTTCAGTCTGGCGACGGGTTCCGGCGTCGGTTCCACCGCTGCCCGCAACACCTCAGCCGGAATCTCGATATCCCCGCCGACCTCTGCCGCCGTCTCCGCCTCCAGTGCGCTCACCAACTCGATAGTCAGAGGCAGATACTTCGCCAGACGACGCACCACCGTCTTCTTAGCCATCTCCTCGTAGTCAGTGACCCACGGCCCCGACTCCCGCGCCTGCGAGCGCTGCCGCGTCGCTTCAATCTCCCGGCGCGTCATCACCTCAACTTGGTGTGCCCCGTCCACAAAAATGGCCACCGCCCACACCACCCGTAGTGCCCCAGGGTCATCGTCACCCAGATAGCGCACATGTCGCGGCACCTCCCCCACCGTCCAGGCGAACTCATCCTTCTCATGCACCGCGAACGCCTGCAACGTCTTGATCTGGCCCGAGCGCCGCGCCAACTCGATGAGGCCCCGATAGCCCGGAATCATCTGCGCCTCATACTGCCCCGTCTTCCGGTTCCGGTACGGCACCAGGTAGGCGCTGCCCAACAGATTGGGCTCCAGCCCGAGCTGGCCGCAGTTCGTCAGCGCCAGGTATAGGCTTTCGCGCGTGCAGGATGCCAGCAGCGGTTGCCGACTGATAGCCGCGCACGCCACCCGCACCAGCCGCTCTGGGGTCACATGCTTGCTGCACGACGAGGCGATAGCCTTCCCCACCGCCTCACTCTTCAAGTACGCCATCACATCCCGCGGCGTCGTGCGCGCCACCTCGAAGCCCTTGCCGCCCGTGTTATTGTCCCCAGCCATGATCGTTCACCCTTCCTTCCCGTTGCCGTTGCCGTTGCCGTTGCCCGTCTTCAACGCGAACCGCCGATACCCCGGCTTCATCCGCGAGAACTGTTGCACCGCCTCGTCACTGGGATTCAGTGCCTGCGCCAGCCCCTCCCAGTCCGTCACCGCCGTGCTCTTCGTTGACTTCCAGGTCACCAGCGCCCGGCCGCCCGAGTCCACCAGCGTATCCGCCTCCCCCAACACCGCACAGATAGCGTCCCTCAACGCCTTTTCCCGCTCCTCCGCCTGCTTGATCCAATCCTTCAGCGCCGCCAGCTTCCCCACCGCCGCCTCAATCTCCGCCGGAGCCGATACCGACTTCCCCGCCGAGGTTGGCCAGAGCGCCACCGCCTCACCCTCCGTCCGCGGCTCCGGCGCCTTGTCCGCCGCCACATAATCCCGCCACCAGCGCTCCCCCCGCTCCCACATCAGGCCAAGCACATTGGCATCCGCCTCCACCGTGTACTGCCGATAGTCGCTGCCACCGATCAACACCGCCACATCGCAGAACCGCACCCCCGTCAGCCCCAGATAGTGCAGACACTGAATCGTGTAGTGATCCGGGATCTCCGTCGTTCCCGACGCCCCCCAGTCCTTACCGGCAAAGGCATTCGCCGTCTTGCACTCCAGGATACGGTCCGTTCTGAACTCCCCCTGAACTACCGGCATCTTGCCATCCGGGTGAACCGCCCGGTCAATGAACCCCGTGAACGGCCGTCCCTGAACCCGTAGCATCGTATTCACCCGCCGCACCTTCACCCCATTGCGGCGCGCGTACTCACCCGCTACCACATCCTCCAGGAGCGAGCCCCACAGCATCGGCTCCGAGGTCTCATCGTCCTCCTTCCGCCGCGTCTTATCCAGCCACACATCCATCGGCGAGCGCCAGGGCGACAACCCCAACACCGCCGCCAGGTCACTGCCCCCCAGCCCCTGCCGCCGCAACTCCTTCTGTTCTTGTGTCAGCATCAGCGTTCCTCCTCGATCTGCTCCAGTTCCGACACCACCACATAGTCCCGCCCCTCCGCCAGCTCCGTCTCAAAGCTCGGTGGCGGTGGCGGCCGGGGCAGGTCCAGGTATCCCGCCAACAGCGCACACAGCCCCTGCCCCGAGAGCCCGCGCGCGAAGTCCGCAAGGTGGTCCGGCAAGAACACCGTCAGCACCGTCGAATCCGTCTTTGACCTCTCGGCGTCTGTAGGACGTTCCGCGTTTTCTGCACGTCCTACACGCCCACCGGCCGCCGCCCGAATCGCCCGCCGCGTCACCTCACTGACCCCACCTTCAACCCCATAGGCATCCGCCGCCCGCCGCAGTCGCGAGTACAACCCGCGCGGCAGCCGCAGATTCAGGCGCCGTTCCGAACCCGCCGTCTGCAAGGACGCCGTCTGCAAGACTTGACACACCCTGTTCATTGCTGTACCTTTCCCGTGTTATGGTTCGCTCAGTTCCGACTCAGGCCCCCGCGCCAACGGGGGCCGCTTCATTTCTCAGGCCCGCCGATTCCAACCCTCAAGCGCTGAATGGTACGTGGCCGCCCTCGGCCCCCGCGCCGCGCACTTTTCACACTCTACGAGGTAGGGCCCGCACACTTGCATCAGCGTCGTATCGTTACCGCAGAACGGGCACCCCAGAAAGCCGGGCTCGTCCTCGATTTCATCCACGGATTCCGGGAACTTCCGTCGCACCTGCGCCAGCGCCTGACAGGCCGATACGTGCGGGTGCTCCAGCATGTACTCCGCGACCGCCAAGCGCACCGCCACGGATTCACGCTCCAAAATGGCAGTCTCCGCCTCCGTCAGCAGTGCCCCCGGTTCCGGCGGCCTCACTGGCGCCGTCGGCTCCTTACGAGCCTCCTGCGTGGCCTTGTAAGCCGCGTTTACCGAGAGGTCGCCGCTGTCCAGGGCCGTCTTGATCTCCGGGGTCGCATGGTCCGCGATGGTGTGGATTTGCTCGACCTTGCGGGTTGACACTCCAAGCGTCTCGGCAACCTGAGCGGCGCTGGGGGGAGTGAGCAATCCGCAGTCTTGCGGATTGGTTCCTGCTGCCCCGCCTCGCTGGCGCTTCCCCAGCTCCGCCACGCAGCGCACCAGTTCGGCGTCGGTCAGGTTGCGCCGGTTCCGCTGGCAGGCGATGGCGTACTCCAGCGCCTCGCTCTCGCTCTCGAACTGGCGATACACCACCGGCACCCGGTCAAGGCCAGCTGCACGGGCCGACCGCAGGCGGGTGTGCCCATCCACGACCACGCCGTTCCAGGCAACAATCGGGAACGCCTGGTCGTAGCCGTCCGCCTTCATGCTCGCCGTCACGGCCTTAGCGGTGACGGGTTGAACCGCGAACAGGTCGCAGAATGGCGCTTCGGTTCGTAGTTCGTCCACCTTGATCTGGTACAGGGTGCCGGAGTCCATGATCCTACTCCTCCAGGGTCAGGGGGTACTTCGCGCGGCGGTTGAGAATTGACAGAATGCCGATGGCCGCAACCCGCTCGTGGCTACGCACGGACCCCAACTGACAGGCGGTCGCATTCACGGCCTGTAGCAGCGTCGGCTTGCCGCCAGCAGCGAGGGCCTTCGGCGCCAAGGTCATGGCCCGCTCGAAGTCACACCGTTGTAGGATGTAGAATGCCCCGGCGTGCAGGTCCTTGGTCATCTGCTCACGGTCGCCGATCATGGCGCGGAGCAGGGCAAGCGCATCCTCGCAGGTCTCCGGGCTGGCCTTGAAGCGCTGCACGATGGCCTGTGGGAAGGCGAGGATGTTGGGACAGTCGCCGTCCTGCTGGATCTTCAGGCCATGCCGCCTCAGCATCGCCTCGCACGCCATCACGATTGCGTCGCCAGCTACCAGCGCACTGCGGTACTTCGTGTAGCTGTTGACGTTGGTCCGGTACATGTTGAGTTGCCGGAACAACTCCGCCTCCTGCTGGACGGTCAATCCAGTGACGACCTTGCACGACAGGCGGATGATGTCTCCTCGGCGCAGGGCGGCCTCGCGTCGGTGGTTGCCATCAACTACCCAATACGAGCCATCGGTGCGCTGGCTGACGGTCAGGACTCCCGCCGAAGCGAAGTTCCACCGACCGGCGATTCCGAGAACCTTGTCTTCGCTCAGCGCGTCGCGCTGGTAGGTCATATCTACCTGTAGCGATCTTACGGGAAGTTCTCGGGTCGGCACTTGGTGGCCGACCTCGGACCACTTGTAATGGTCGAGCTTGGCGGCGGCCTGTGGCAGTGACGGTTGCAGGGCACTCATTCCGCAGTCCTCCAAACCTCAGAACCCGCGACACAGGGTCGCAAAGGCCGGCTACGTGGCCTAACCTGTGCCGCGGGTTCTGGTGTCTTGTGTTTCATCGGTTCCGTAGCCTTCCGCCGGTTGCGACACCGGCCCAAGTCCGTTCCGTTTCCCGCCTCACCGCCCCGTCGCGACCCACCAACAGGCCCAGGCCAACCCGGCCCAGCAGGCGCCCCAGGTAAGCGCGGCGGCGAACTCCCGTTGACGCTCACTCACAGCGGGCCTCCTTCCGTCAGCCATCTGGCAAACAGCCAGCTCACCCCGATCAACACAACAATCCCCGCGCAGGCCGCCAGGTCCCAGCCCAGGCGCTGGCAGGCCTGGCGACGGTAGCGCGCGCGGGACTCGATGGCGTCCATGGTCTGTGCGTAGTGCGAGGTCATGCCCTTTGATCCTCAAATCTGACCGGCAACTCCAACATCCATGAGGTATGCACGTCACTGGCGTCCCAGGCGGCGTCCCTGGCGGCGGCCCTGGCGGCCCTGGCGTCCCTGGCGGCGGCCCTGGCGGCGTAACTGGCGGCCCTGGCGGCGTAACTGGCGGCGTCACTGGCGGCGTCACTGGCGGCGGCCCTGGCGGCGTCACTGGCGGCGTCACTGGCGGCGTAACTGGCGGCGGCCCTGGCGGCGGCCCTGGCGGCGTCACTGGCGGCGTAACTGGCGGCGTCACTGGCGGCGTAACTGGCGGCGGCCCTGGCGGCGGCCCTGGCGGCGGCCCTGGCGGCGTAACTGGCGGCGGCCCTGGCGGCGGCCCTGGCGTCCCAGGCGGCGTCCCTGGCGGCGGACAACTCTGCCTCATCGCCGCGCGCGTACCGTTCCGCGACCTCGACTGCCGCCCGACTACGGGGGTCGGTCAGCAAGTCCCACACTTGCCGCCCATCTGCCAGCGGGGTCTCCCGCACGCACCGACAGGCAAACAACCGCAGGTCGCGGTCGTTGCAGACGCCGGGACGGGTCAGCGCCCACTTGCGCCACTCGTAGGGCAATTCCGGGTGTCTGTACGTGGCTTCCATCGGCTCATACTTCAGGCCGCGCGCCGCGGCCCACTCCATGCCCTCGAGACAGGCGTTGTGCTTGGCACAAAACTCTTGAGTGGTCACGAATTCGCCTCCTTTTTGGCCTCTCTCAGCGTCTCCTGCGCGCGGACCACGGCCAGGTGCAGTCCGTGAATCAGCGCCTGTAGCTGCACCGGGTTGTGCCGCAGCCCGTCTCTCGCCTGGTTGGCGGCGTCGAGCGCGGCCTGGAGAACCTGCTGGGCGGCAGTCTTGGGAATGGCCTCACTCATGGCCTCACCTCGCTGGCGGATGGCACCCCGGCCGGGGCGGTACTTGAAAGATGAGTGCGGGCGTGTGAGCCCTTGGGGTGGGTGCCCCGGCCGGGATGGAAGCTGGTGGACGGGGCCGATTCCGGCCGTGTCGTAGCGGGATACTGTCCCGGCTCTGCCCGCGCGGCAGAACGCCCGTCCGTGTGATCTGCTATCCGCTGCTGTGCCGCCCGCAGCGACGCCAACTCGGCCTCGGCCAGCGCCACGGGGTCTTTGAGAGAGCGCGCGGACTCGCCGGGCCGCGCCATCCCCGCCGTCTCATGCCGCGAGCGTTCCGCAGGCATGCCAGTGCCGCAGAACCGCCGATACGCCATCTCCGCCAGCGCCAGCGCCAGAGCGTGACCGCCGACCGTTGGGATCCGCTTGTCACCGACCACCGTTTCGCTCTGGACCTGGAGGGTCATTTCGCAACCCTCACTTCAGGCTTTACGCGGATGCCGCACACGACAGGGCAACTAGCGTCCACTTTTGTAGACGCCTGGTCTAAAAAAAACCTGATAGCGCGGCGCACAACGGCTGCCGAACTTGTGATCTCTTGGGCGGCTATAGCGTCAATAGAAACCTTGTAACTCTTAGGCACCTGGACGTTTAGCGCTGTCAGTTCTTCGTTCTGCATCGGTCTTCGCTCCTTCTGTGTTATGTCTTTACCATCGTCCACAGTTGTAGACGATGCAAGCGTTCCGATTGCTTTTTCTGCAAGTGTCTACTATTGTAGATGATTCGGAGATAATTCATGGCCACAAACCTATCAGTCAACCTCAGAGAAAAGCGCCTGGCCGCAGGGATGTCAATGGCGGCCCTGGAACGCGCTTCAGGCGTCTCGAAATCCTCAATAGGCGCCTATGAGAAATCCAAGCGTATTCCGAAGCCCAAAGGTCTGTTGGCGCTCGCCCATGCTTTACAGTGCGAGCCCGAGGCCCTCGCCCCCTACCATACCTGGCCAGTCGGGGGGCCGACGATTAGCGCCGCAGACGAATTGTGCCACAACTGTCGCACCCTGTCCCTTGGGCTCTGGTCCATGGCCACGCGCTTCCAGGGGCGACTCACCGACGTTGAGTCCAGGGCACTGACTCAGGCCTCAGCAATACTCGGCAACGGCCTCACGGCATTTGCAAAGAAGCCGAAGCGCAAGGCGATGTAGGACGCTACGCAGTCACAGGAGTAGCCATGGCCAGCGCAAAGCCTGCTCTCGCGGTACTGCAAAGCCTGCTCTCGCCCGCCCGCAGGGCGCGGCGATGCGGCGGCGCAGTCAGCTCCGCTGACCAAACCCGCCGTGTCTGCCGCGTCCTGCAAGTTTGGTGGTCCGCGGGGGATGCGTCCCCCCGGCCGTCGGAGACATCCCACACCATGCGCTACCTCCTCTACGCCCGTGTCAGCCCCAAGGGCAGCACCTGGGACGGCGCCGAGACCACCGTGCCCGACCAGCTCCGCGACGGCCGCGCCTACGTCCTCGCGCGGGATCCCGCGGGGGTCTGCCTGGAAGCGTGGGACGAACTCGCCACCGCCGACCACAAAGCCATGCACCAGTTCCGTGCCGCCATGGAATCCATGCGCGCCGGCACCGCCCCGTGGGACGCCCTCGTCTGCCGGCACATCGACCGCATCGGCCGCAGCGCCCTCGAAGTCATCCAGATCGGCGCCGAACTCGCCCGCCACGGCAAGCACCTCGTCGTCTACGCCATGCCCTTCCCCAGCGAGCCCCCCATGGGACCCCTCATCCTGGGAATCTTCGCCCTCCTCGCCGAATTTGAGCGCCGCATGATTGCCGACCGCACCCGCGCCAAAATGGTCACCATCGCCCGCGGCGGCGGCATCCCCTACGGCACCCCCCCCTACGGCTACCGCCGCGCCGGCCCCAAAAACAACGTGCCCGAGATCGAGCCGCGCGAAGCCGAAGTTGTGCGCGACGTATACCGCTCCTGTGCCAACGGCACCGCCTACCCCGTCGAACTTGGGCGCCGCCACGGCGTCGCCGCCCAGAGCATCTGGAACATGCTCCGCCGCCCCTTTTACCACGGCATCGTCGAATACGACGGCCAGCAGTACCCCGGCCGCCACGTCCCCATCATCGACCGCGAGCTCTGGGACCGGGCCCAGGCCCGCCTACCGGCCCGCAGCACCCGCCGTCCCCAAGACCCGCCGTGCGCAGCCCCCGCAGCCCGCAGCACCGCCCGCAAGCACCCCTACCCACTGAGTGGCCTACTGCGTTGCTCCTGCGGCCGCTTCCTCACCCCCGGCAGCGCCAGAGGCAGAAACAACATCCCCTACCGCTACTACCTGTGTACCGATCGCGACGGCTGCAAGCGCCGGTATCCCGCCGCCCAGGTCGAGACCACCGTCCGCGAGCTCCTGCGCCAGGTCCCCGTCAGCCTGCCGACCGTCGAAGAAGCCTGCCAGCTCCTCACCGACCGCATGAGAGCCACCGCCGCCGCCTCCGAGTCCATGGCCGAAGTCCAGAGCCTGCGGACCGCCCTGGCCAGCGCCAAGGCCGAACAAGAAACGCTGGTCCGGCTCTTCATCGACGGAGTCGTCACCCGCGACAACGCGGGGCTCTTCAACCGCCGCTTGACCGAGTGCCAGGCCGAAGTTGCGCGGCTGAGCGCTCGGATAGCCGCCGTCGTAGACCTGGCCAACCCCGCCACCCAACTGGCCGACGCCCATGCGTGGCTGCAACAATTCCGCAGCCTGGTGCAGGCCATGGATGTGATGGGAGACGACCCCGATGGGGCGGCCGCAGTACTGCGGGCCGTAGTGGAGAGGATCGAACCGGGAGAGAAGGCCGGCACCTGGACCGTGCGCCTACTCCTTCCCGGTTCGCCTATGGTATCCAGTTGGCAGCCC
>CAILKC010000807.1 GCA_903834675.1 uncultured Victivallales bacterium
CGAGATGATCCTCGTTCACCTCAACGACGCCGAGTTCACCTATCCCGGCACCGACCTGCGCATGGTCTATCAGCTCCAGGCCGCCAACCCCGCAGGCTGAAAGTGCCACAACCCCTTTTTCCATGGATCAAGAAGTCTGAATATCTGCGAGTGGGGCCGCTCCATGCCCCTGCCCTGGGGCAGTATCGGCGAGCCGCCCCCGCTGGCGGAATGCCCGAACCTGCCGCCCAACTTCATGCCCTCGCCCTTCGAGCCTGAGATCGTCCGCCTCGAGCAGGCGGCGCACTGGGGGATCAACCCCTACCGTGAGCGTAGCCCTGAGGACTGGCGGCAACTGCGCTGGGCCTACTTCCGACTGGTGGAGAAGGTCGACGCCGAGATTGGCCGGATTCTCGCGGCGCTGGAAGCCCGGGGGTTGGCGGAGCGTACCGTGGTGGTGTTCTCCAGCGACCATGGCGATGGCCACGGGGCGCACCAGTGGAACCAGAAGAGTGCGCTGTTCGAAGAGGTTGTCCGGGTGCCGCTGGTGATTCGGGCGCCGGGCGGGCAGCGTGGCGTCGTGGACCGGACGCATTTGGTCAGCAATGGATTAGACCTGCTGCCCACGTTGTGCGACTACGCCGGGGTGGAGATTCCAGACGGCTTGAGCGGACGCTCTCTGCGACCCCTGGTGGAGCCGACTGCGGCGCCGCCGGTCCCCTGGCGTAACGCGCTGTTCATCGAGACCCTGTTTGACGGCGGACGGGGGTACGACACCCAGGGCCGAACGGTGCGGACCGCGCGCCATAAGTACACCGTGTACGACCGCGGGCGCTACCGCGAGCAACTGGTTGACCTCGAGAACGATCCGTTTGAGATCGTCAACCTGGCCGTGGAGCGCCGCCAGGCGGACCTGCTCGCCGAGCACCGGCGCCTGCTGGCCAAGCACGGGCGCGACAGCGGCGACCCCTTCCGCGTGCCGACCTGAGGCGGGCGGGGCGCAGCGCGCTCCATCAGGCGAATTCCGCGCTCACGTCCGTCGCGATCTTGGCCCACTCCCACAGCCGCTGCGGCTCATGGTTGACGGTGCTGATGTCCTTCATGTGGACTTCGACGATGCACCCGGCCGCCGTGGCTTGGCGCAGATGGTCGCGGAGGTAGGCACGCACCAGCTTGGGCTGCCAGGTGGGGCCGGCCACGAGTGCCGGGTTGGGCTTCCAGGCGAAGATCAGGTCCCGGCCCACATTCTGCACCGCCTTGTCGAAGTCGACCCACGGACTCATGGAGATGCGGCGGAGATTGGGGAGATTGCGGCGGATGATATCGACCTTGTGGTGGAGCGGCTCGCAGCAGCCGTAGTAGGTGCGGCCGAAGCGCGAAAACCAGCGGGCCTCGTGCCGCAGGGCGAAGTCCTCGTGCATCTGCGGCGAGACCTCGGAGAAGATCTGGGCGGCGCCGACGCCCCAGAGATCCTTGGCCGGCCCGGTCAGCAGTCCCTGCGCCTCGTACTGATCCAAGCGGTGCAGCCAGGCGGAGACCAGCCGGTCGACGATCGCGTGGACGTAATCCGGACGCAGGATCATGTCCATGAGGATTTCCTGGACGCCGGTCCAGCGCACGATCTCGTCCCACGGCGCAAACCAAAACCCGCCCACGCCACTGCGGCGCACCGGCAGGACGCCCGCGAAGATCTCGCTGCGCTTCTGGAACTCCATCTCGGTCCGGGCGGCATCGTGAGAGACCTCCGGAAAACGGATCTTCTCGACGTCGCGCGCCTCGCTGATCTGGATGTGGAAGTGACGGGACACCACGTCGCTGCTGGGGTCGGTCCGCTCGATGTCGACCTCCTCATGGATGCCGAAGCCCGTGTCGCGGATGCATAGGGGCTGGATCATCTCGCCGCCCACGATCATGTCGCCTTGGTAGTGGTTCCACTTGTAGAGCGTACGGCGCAGGCCCAACTCAATGCCGCGGCAGAAGCCATCGCTGCAGCGCAGATCGAGTTCACCGTTGACGTTCAGTTCGTGCCAGGGCTCCTGGAAGATGTTGATCAGAGGCTTGGCCGGCTCGAGGTTTTCCAGGCGCTGCACCAGCCGCCGCCGTTCCGTCTGGATGGGCAACGCGGCGATTTCGGCGATACGGCAGCCGAGGTCGCGCAGGATATCCTTGTCGGGTGATGAAATGGCCATGGGCGTGACCTCCTCTGAGTCGAACTTGCGGGCAGCTCCGGGGCGCGCTTGCGGCGCCATCTGCGGATGCCAGCCACGGGGGTTACCATAGCTCCATTCGGGAGGTTCACTGGACGGACTGGACGGGCTGGACGGGCTGGCGCGACGTCAGCGGGAGGTCCGCAGCGTTGCGGCGGCCTCGTCTTCGCTGTCGTCCGTCAGATCATTGTCCGGGGGTTCCCGGCCCGCTGACTCGCCCGGCGGGAGATTGGCGGGAACTGGGTAGCGCAGCGCTGAACTGAGCGCGGCGAGGCCCTCTTCTCCAGGCACGGGCCGCATGCCGCCAAAGGCCCGGGCTCCCTCTGCCGCAACCAGCGCCTCGATCAGGGCTGCAAAGGCGGGCCGGGCTTCGTCGGGATGGCTGACGGCGGTGACCAGGCCGAGGCCGCCGAGGAGGATCACGGCGGGCCGATGCACCGCGTCCGGCCCGCGCACGGGAGTCGTCTCGGAGTACTGTTTGCGGTACAGCTCCCAGGCCTGCTGAAGGCGCTGGGCGATCTTCGGCGCCGCGTCCGTAGCCGCCAGTGCGACGTACAGCGGCGCCAGGCCGCCGAGGCAAGCCGTACGCTGGTCAGGGAAGCCCGCCGCTACCGTTGTGAGCAGCTCCGGCGAGCCCATGGCCTTGCGCAGCACGCCCTCTCTGGACGAGGGCCAGAAGCGCACGTCAAGATCGGCCCCGAGGCACTCGCGGACAGCCTGGGCCGCGGGCTCGGCCAGACTGTCTTCAAGCAGCGCGCCGGGGGCCTGGAAGAGCCAGGGGAGCTTGCGCAGCCGGGTATGCGTCTCCTGGCCGATCCGACCGGTCACGGTCGAGTAGAGGCGCCAGAGGTCCGCGGCTGAGGCGGCCTTGATGGCCATGCCGCGGCGCGCCAGCAGGATGACATCGGGATCGAGGCACTGCACCCGGAGTTGCTGCACCGCCCGGGCTACCATCACGCCATCGGGCGCAAACGGGTTGGGAGGCGACATGAACACGACGTGGGGTAAGTTCTGGCCGCGCGGTCCCTCGAACAGGTCGGCCCCGACGGCCGCATCCGCCGAACTCAGCAGTCGGCGCAAGGCCGTATTCTGCAGGAACAGGCTCCACGCAGGCCGGTCCGGCTTGCCCGAAACCCGCACATGCGCCCCGGTATTCAGGGTCGGCATGGGCTCTTCCGCGCCGGCCTCATAGAAGAGTTGGAGCACCTCGCGGTCAAGCTGCGCGATGGCGGCCGGATCAGCAGCCCGCCCCGTCGCTGCCGACGCGAGGGCCCAGTAGCGTCCCTCGAAGGCCTCCAGCGCCTCGCCCAGGCCCTGCAGCCGGTACTCGCAGACCTGCACCGTCGGCTCGGCGAGCGCCGGCCACGGTCCGGTCGCCAGCACCGAAATGCCGTTGTTTACCCCGATGCTGAAATCGTCAAGAAACCGCTCGGGGCGGCTGACGGAGAGCATGACATCCTGGCGCAGAAGCCGGGCAAGCAAAGCAACATCAGCGCCGATAGCGCCAGTGAAGACGGGATCAAGGTCAGCGGCCATTTGAGTCCCCTCCGCTGAGACACCGGCAACCGCGTACGAAGTTGGGCCGTCACTTACCACCCATTTGCTACCGCTGACGGTAGTGAGGAAGATAGGCATGCTCCGGTTCAAGTCAAGACGGACCGCGGCCTCCTGGCCTCCCGGCGGGCGCAAGTCAGCTCCGTAGGGGTTTGCTTGTAGGAGACTTGCAGCAACCTCGTATGACCCAAACCGCTTCCCATTCCGCCCCTCGTCCGCCGCGGCGGACGAAGGGCGTTGGAGGGCGCCGCTGCGTCGGCGCCGCGGC
>CAILKC010000808.1 GCA_903834675.1 uncultured Victivallales bacterium
GAAGAGGCAGAAGGGATGGCGCCCCTTCGGGGCTGAAGAGGCAGAGGCGAACCCGCGACTTCCGCGGCTGGGGGTACCGCCGCGAAACCGTAGCGGTGGGATGGCGGATCGAGATTGAAATCGGGCACGAATCGACGGGGGGGGACTCGGACACTCGTCTCTCGACCCACCACGGCGGGCAGGCCCTCGACCCTCTGCGGTTCTCAGACAAGCGAACCCCTACGGAACTGACCTGCGCCCGACAGCGGCGGCGGGGCTTGGCGCTCGCTCGTGCCTGGTTGACAAGTTAGGTACGTACACTACTTTCAGCAGGTGTCGTTGATCTGTCCGGCGGCTGGAGAGATGCGCGTCGGCGATGGCTCTGTAGACGAGACGGCTAGCGGCGGTGGGCCGCGGCCCATGACAGGGAGATTGGCGCCCATGGACAAAGACTTGAAGGATGCGGTCCTGGCAGCGTTCGACGGGGAACCCGAGGGCGAGACGGCGGCGCCGGACGAGGCAACCGACGAGGCGGCTGCCGCCGCGGACGGCGCGCCGGAGGGCGCCACCGAGAAAGCGCCCGTGGTTGCCCCCAAGCCCGGAAATGTCCAGAAGAAGACGGTTATGGGCGCCGCCGGTGCCACCCGTCGGCCGCCGGCCCCAGCCGCCCCCGCGGCCAGGAAAGCGGTTCCCGCCCGCGAGCCTGCCGAGGAGCCTGCCCCTGTCGTCGCGCCGCGCCCGCACGCGATGCCGACCCATGCGGCGCCGCTGCCGACTGCCCCCGCGCCCCGCGCCGCGGCAGGTGGCGGCATGCTATCCCTGGCACTCACCGGCGTCCTGCTTGTACTGGTCGTCGTTCTGCTGATCCAGATGGTCAATCTCAAGGCCGCCGTCGGTCGGCAGGAGGCTGTTCTCAAGGAGGTCAAGAACCTGGCTCGCATCACCGTGAGCGTGTACCAAGAGCCGGGTAAGCGGCCGCAGAGAGTCATTGCCGTGCATGACCTGGATGCGGACGGCAAGATGAAGTTGAGCAAGATGACCATCCTGCCACTGGAGGAGGAGTGAGGGCGAGGGGCAGGCACACCAACGCCATGGCGTTACGCACGGCACCCCCTGCCGTGGGCCGACCAGGTAAGTCCCAACTCCGCTGGGGACACCTTCGCATCACTGTCCCAACGGATGTGGGACCTAGCCTGACCCCATCCGTCGACGGCACGCGGTCGGCGGCTCATTCCACGTTCAGGACCTGCTCGCGGATGCGGGCGAGTTCGGCTTTCAGGGAAATCACCACTTCGGCGATGCCGGTTTCCGTGGTTTTCGAGCCAATGGTGGTGGCTTCGCGGTTCATTTCCTGGCAGAGGAACTCCAGTTCTCGTCCCACATCGCGGTCTTCATCGAGCAGGTCGGTGAACTGGTCGAGGTGGCTGCGGAGGCGCACGACCTCTTCGGTGATGTCCGACTTCTCCGCATAGAATGCCACCTCGCGGGCCAGCCGTTCGTCGTCGAGGGGCAGATCGACGCCCAGCAGCGCAATGCGTTCGCGCAGACGCTTCTGCTGGTGCAGCAACGCCTCGTCGGCGCGCACGGCGATGGACTGGACCCGGTCCCCAATCGCCGCCAGGCGGTTCTCCAGATCGTGCCGTAGCGTCTCGCCTTCCACGCGCTGCATGTTGCGCATTCCGTCCAGCGCCTCGTCGAGGGCTTCGAAGGCCAGATCGCGGACACCCTCCCCCGGCACGGCAGCGGCATCACGGAGGACGCCCGGAACCAGCAGCAGATCGGCGAGGGTGAGGCGCGGCTCGATACCGGCGGCGCTGGCCACCTCACGCAGCCTGCGCGCGACCTCAACCGCGTAGGCGGTGTCGATGCCCAGGGACGCCGCGCGCTGTGCTGGCGCCAGCGAGTACTGCAGGGTGACGGCGAAGGTGCCGCGGCTGACCCGCTCGAGCACACGCTGTTTGAGCAGCGGCTCCAGGGAGCTGAGTTCGCGCGGTATGATGACGCGGATGTCGGTCTGCTTGCGGCTATTGACGGCCGCAACTTCGATGACCACGTTGTTGCCGTCCTGCTCCGCCAGGCTGCGGCCGAAACCGGTCATGCTGTTCATCGTTGTCTCCCTTTCCGAGTGCGGTTGGCTTTCTCGTCCGGGGGGGGTGAAGCGGGTGCCGTGGTCGCGGGGCGCTCGTACCACGTGCTGCAATGCCGCCGCGAGCGCAGACGCCAGGGCATGAAGAGCAGCGGCAGCATCATCCCCACGATCCGCCACGGTCCATACCAACGGGCTTTACGCATGGACGTGTCCATCTGCTGCGGGAGGACTTTGAACGCCATGCCGCGCTCCCGTCCCCAGCGCCGCAGCATCCTGGAGAAGGCGATCTCCTCGGAGGCATAGAGGTCATGGCTGAAGCCGCCGGTCTGCTCCCAGCCCTCGCGGCGGCAGTAGACGAAGGCTCCGGCAGCGTAACCCAGGCGAGGCGCCAGCGCGTTCCACAGCCAGAGGAACAGGCGCGCCACGAAATGGGTCTGTTCTGAGGTGCCCACGCGGGCGCCGCCCCCGCAGACCTTGCCACTCTCCAGGGCCGCCAGCGCCGCGCGCAGCAGCTCAACTCCGACCACGGTATCGGCATCCACGAACAGCAGATACCGGCCGACCGCCGCCGCGGCGCCGCAATTGCGCGCCCGGGAGATCTGGTTCACCGGCTCAAATACCACCGTCGCTCCGTACGAGCGGGCCACTGCCGCCGTGCGGTCCGTGCTGTTGTTATCGACGACAATAAGCTCGCCGGAAGCGCCGGGCAGGGCCGCCATGGCGGTGCACACCGCGGTCAAGGTGGCGGGCAGGAACGCCTCCTCGTTGAACGCCGGGATCACGATGCTGTAGTCGACGGTCATGGATGGTACTGCTCAGCGGTTTCAGAACAGGTTTGGCTGGGCTGGCCTGGGCGTGCCTCTGGTCCCGGGTTCGATGCCGAAGCGTCGCGCCGCCTTCTCGGTCGCCAGCCGACCCTGGGCCGTACGCATCAGGTAGCCTTCCATGATGAGGTACGGTTCATAGACGTCCTCGATGGTCTCTTCGTCCTCGCCTACTGCCACCGACAAACTCTTCAGGCCCACCGGGCGACCCTCGAACTTAATCAGCATGGCCTCGAGGATGCGATTGTCCATCTCATCCAGACCATCGGCGTCGATGTCCAGCAACTTGAGCGCCAGGTCAGCCATCTCACCCGTGATGCAGCCGGCCCCGCGGACCTGGGCGAAATCGCGCACCCAGCGCACCAGGTTGTTGGCGATGCGTGGGGTGCCGCGACTGCGCCGGGCGACCTCGTGCAGGCCGACGCTGTCCGCCGGCACCCCGAGGATCGCGGCGGACCGTGTCAGGATCAGTTCCAGATCGGCGACGGTGTAGTAATCAAGCCGACAGGACATGGTGAAACGGGAGCGCAGGGGCGAGGAGAGCTTGCCCTGCCGCGTGGTGGCGCCGATGAGGGTAAACTTCGGGATGCTCAGTCGTACGGAGCGCGCGCCGGCGCCCTGTTCGAGCATGATGTCGATGACGAAGTCCTCCATGGCACTGTAGAGATACTCCTCGATGGCTACCGGGAGTCGGTGGATCTCGTCGATAAACAGCACGTCACCCTCTTCGAGTCCGGTGAGCAGGCCCGCCAGGTCGCCAGGCTTCTCGATCACCGGACCGCTGGTGGCTTTGATGGCGGCGCCGCGGGCGGCTGCGACGATGTGGGCCAGGGTAGTCTTGCCGAGGCCGGGCGGACCGCAGAGGAGCAGATGCCCCAACGCCTCGTGGCGCTCTTTGGCGGCTTGCACAAGGATCAGCAGCCGCTCTTTGACCCGTTCCTGGCCCGGAAAGTGTTCAAAGCACTGCGGGCGCAAGGTGGCATCGCGGGTTTCCTCGCGCGCGTTCAATTCACTGGTGATAAACCGTTCCGTATCCATAGGGTGCGGGGTAGCAGACTCCAGGAGAGTGACTACGAGTTCAACATCGCGAGCGCCTTACGGATCAGGTTTTCGGCGCTCGGTCGTTCTGGGGCGGCAGTCTCACAGAGCTTCTGCACGACCTTGCGAGCGGAATCGCCCTTGAACCCGAGTGTTTCGAGGGCGGCAATGGCGTCCGTGGCTTCGCGGGAGACGCCCCCAGGCCCGCCGCCGGGACGTTCCACGGCCGTCTCGGGGGCGACCTCAGCCACCCGGTCCCGCAGTTCTACGACCAAGCGTTCAGCGGAGCGCTTGCCGATGCCGTTAATGCGGGTGAGTGCCTTGATATCGCCCTGGGTCACGGCCGTACAGAAAGTGGACACCGGCAGGCAGCTCAGGACGTTCAGTGCGGTGCGGGGGCCCACGCCGTTGACGCTCAGGAGCAGCAGAAACAAGGCGCGTTCGGGAAGGCTGGCGAAACCGTACAGGGTGAGGCTATCCTCACGGACGACGAGGACCGTGTGCAGCACGGCGGTTTCGCCGATGCGGGGCAAGCGGTCGAAGGTGCTCATGGGGACCGAGACGGCATAGCCCACGCCGCCCACGTCCAGCACGATGCCCGTCACCTCGCACTCGACCAATTTGCCGGTAAGCCTGCTGATCACGGTGAGGATTTCCCCTGCGCTGGCGGGGTGTGGGCCGCCGATTCTTGAGTCTTGATGGTCTCTTCGAGGCGCTCCAGGTCGGCCTGAAGCCGGGTGATCGTCGGCTTCGAGGCCACGAGGCGGTCCAGCTCCCGGTACAGCTTCTCGATCTGTTCACGCAGCGCCATCGCTTCGCTGTCTTCGCGCAGCACGCGGGCCTTCTCGGCGGCCAGCTGTAGCCGGACCTCCTGGCGGCGCTGCTTGAGGGCTTCGGTACCCTCGGCGGCGCTGAGCGCGGCGAGCGCCAGCAGAACGACCGCCAGGACCAACAGGAGAGCGGCGCCTCGTCTCATCTGCCGTGGTGAACGCATAAACAGAACTCCGTCCGACGGCGGTCAACGACCCCGCGGCCGACTGCGTGAGCCCGCGCCGCCAGGGACTCTCGTTCCCGGCCTGGTCGCCGGTCGAAATTAAATATAGGACGAGGCTTCGCCCTACGCAACCGGGTTGAGAGGCTGGCGGAGTCCCGGACCGGGCCGGGTGGCGGCGCTTGCCGGGAAGACGCCAGGTGATAGCCTCGGCCGGACGTAGATACGAGGTCAGTTGTAGGTGCGGTGCAGAGCGATTACAACGCCCTGGATGAACACCTGATCGAGCGGATAGAACTGGCTCTTGTAGCTCTTGTTGGCCGGCCTGAGCTCGATTCGGCTCTCGTGGATAAAGAGCGACTTGACGGTGGTTTCGTTGTCGACCAAGGCGATGACAATATCACCGATGGAGGCGGTGGCCGTCTGCCGAGCGATCACGATATCGCCATCCAGAATGCCGACATCGCGCATGCTTTCGCCGGTTACCCGCAAGCCGAAGATGGGGTGGCCACCGGCGCCGCGCGGCAGCAGAGTCGGGTCGAACTGGATCGTCTCCTCGACGTGCTCTTCGGCCAGGAGGGGCGCGCCGGCGCTGATTCGGCCCAGGACCGGGACGCTCAGCGTCAGCGACAGGTGGCGCGGGCTGTCGGCCCGCACCAGGCTGAGACTGCGCGCTTTGGAGGAGCGGGTGACGTAGCCCTTGCGCTGCAACGCGCGCACATGGGCAAACGCGGTGGCGGCCTTGATGCCGAAGTAGTCGGCGATCTCATAGACGGTCGGGGCCATGCCCTCCCGCCGACCGAATTGCTCGATGAAGTCGAGCAATTCCTGCTGCTTCACGGTGAGGCCCTTCATGACATACCCCCTGAGCTTGCCTGTGACCAGCGCTGCAACGGTCGCACTTACTGGCTTGTATATATCAGTATAATATACGCCTCTCGCCGCCTTGTCAAGAGGCAACCCCCCCGGTGGTGGTTGAATACTGAGTTCGGGGGACGGCTGCAAGGGTCTGTCACTGTCCAGGCCCGTGCGCCCGCGGGGCAGGTGCCAGGGGCCGTCACCACGCCTGTAGATGCCAGTACAAGGGCGGCTTTGCCGACCCGGCACGCCGCCGTCTCAGCCGCCGCCGTGGGTAGCGGTGGCGGCCGACGGCTCACCGGCGCCCGCGGGTCGCGGGCCGGCAGGACGAGCACTCGTCCTCACCACGGTCTATTGTTCCCGTGTCCGGCACTGGCGCCGGGTGACGAGACGAGACGGCCAAGAACAAACACCGTGTTCTGAGGATGAACGACGTGCAAACCCAGTCGAATCTGCCCCGCTCTGCTCGTCGGCGCTGCCTTGGGGCCGTCCTTGCCCTCGGCCTTTCCTTCCCGTTCCTTGCCGCGGAGGTGCCCGTGAACCAGCCCCCCGTCTTCCCTGAGCGTCATCCGTACCTGGCCCTGACCCCCGCCGAGGTGACGCAGGCACGCGACCGGACGGCGCAGTATGCCTGGGCGAAGAAGGCCCTGCAGGACCTGACCGACGAGGCCAAGGGGTCCGTCTCCGCGACCTGGGACAAGCTGCCGGCGCAGGGCGACACGGCGCACTGGGGCAAGGCGAACGCTCTGTTCAGCGTTGCCCTGGCCTACGCCTTCACCGGCGAAACCCGCTTCGGCGAATGGGTCCGCGACGGGCTCCTCGCCTATGCCGATGCCTACCCCGGGTTGAGCTTGACCAACCAGCGCTGCAAGCTCTTCACCCAGTCGCCGCTCTACGAGGCCATGTGGTTCGTGCCCGCGGCGCAGGCCTACGACCTGGTGGCCGACAGCGGCCTGCTCAGCGCCGAACAGCGGCAGCATATCGAGACCGACCTCCTGCGTGCGGGCCTGGTCTGCTTTGTCATCACCGATTTCCAGAACGATGCGCGCCTCAAAGACTTGCACTACCGCTGCTACAACTTTCAGGCCTGGCATCTGGCGGCGGTTGGGCTGGTGGGCCTGGCCGTGCGGGACCCGCAACTGGTCGCCTACGCCACCAGCAGCCCCTACGGCCTGCGGCACCTCATCGGCCACGACATCCGCGAGGACGGCCTGTTCTGGGAGCGCTCGGTGGGCTACAGCCAGTTCGTCGTCTCGGCCTTGCTGCCGCTCACCGAGGCCCTGCTGCACGCCGGCCTCGACGTCTACCGCTGGCAGGTCCCCAACCAGCGCAGCCGTGACGAGGATGCGCACTACGTCACCGACGTCAGCGACCGGCCGAAGTCGCTGCGCCTGCTGTTCGATGGCCCCTTCTATCTGGCGTTTCCCGACCTCTCCTACCCGGCACTGGGCGATAGCGACCGCGGGCCGTGGCGCGGCAACTGGACGCACCTGGTGGGGTATGAGCGCTACCGCGACCCCCGGCTCGCCTGGCTGCTGCGGCGCGACCTGCCGCTGGCCGCCGCCGAGGTGGACCGGGGTCGACTCGGCTTCCTGCACTACTATCGCTACCAGTACCGCTACGAGCGCGTCCGGCTCGACGGCCAGCCCGTGCGCTGGGAACGCGCCGACCCGACCTTCGAGCGCCAGGACGACACGATCAACGTCCTCGATGGCGGCGTGCGTCAGTCCGACCACTACCTGCTCAACGACACCGACGCGGGCGACTTCGGGCTGGAGTGGACTCTGACCCGGCTGGCCGACTCTGGCGGCGACGATCGGGCCTGGGTCGTCTACCAGGTCGACAACCGCGACCCGAGAAGCCGCAAGTCCTTCGCCTTGCAGGCGCTTTGTCCCGAATTGAACCACCCCTATGCCTTCCGCCTCGAATGCCAGGGCCAGACGGTGCGCCTCCGGCGAGACGGCCAGGTCGTGGCCACCACGCCGTCGGTCTACCGCCAGGGGCCCGACTGGCATTGGCTGATCCACGACGCGCCGCAGCTGGCCGAGCCCGACGGCGGCGCCGCCCTGCCCTGGGCCGACGGCGCTTTCGCCAACACCGGCGACTTCCGCCAGGGCTGTTCGCTCTTCCCGGCCTCAGGGATCGTCGTCCTGCGCCAGGCGGGGGCGGACTTTGTCACTCAACCAGACTCGACTGCCGTGGCCCTGAGTTACGGCCCCCACGGCGGCGGCCACGGCCACGCCGACAAGCTGACACTCACCCTCTTCGCGCAGGGGCGGCAGTGGCTGCCCGACCTCGGCAGCATGCCCTACGAAACCACCTGGAAGGCCGAGTGGACGGCGCAGACCCTCAGCCACAACACCGTGGTCGTTGACGGCATCTCGCAACGCCCCACCGGCGCGCGGCATATCCAGTGGCCGGTAGACTCGGCGGCGGAACGCATCTGCGGTCGGCTGCTGCGCTTTGCGCCGGAGGCCAAGCTCGCCGCCGCCGCCTGCGACTCGGCCTACCCGGGACTGCTCCTCTCCCGTTCCCTGCGCCTCGCCGGGGCCTGCGTCGTCGACCGCTTCGACGTGGGCCCGGCAGAAGGCGCGCCCGCCGCGGCGGCAACGCGCCGCTTCGACTACGTGTTGCACCTCGACGGCGCTCTGCTCGAGAGCACGGCCCCGCTCACGGCCTGCTCCGGCAAGCTCGGCGAACGCTACGGCTACCAACACGTGGAGCAGACCCAGACCGCCGAACTGACGGCGCCTGTGTCCCTGACCTATGCCGCCGACAACCGTCGGCTACGGGTGTGGATCGTGCCCGTGGCCGCCCAGGGGACCACCGCGACGAGTGCCGCGCGGCTCGTCCTCGGCACCGGCCTGACCAACCAGCCGAACGGACACATGCCCATGCTCATCGTCCGCCGCGAGGGGCTGGCGGCGACCTTCGTGACCGTGTTCGAACCGCTGGGGACCGGGGCCGAGCTCACCGCCGTCCGGCTGGATGATGGGACCCCCGGGCAGCCCCCAGTACTCGTCCTGGAACGCGTTGGCGGCAGCGAGCGCCTGCCGGTCGGACCGGCGGAGGCCGCCACACCGTGAGATCACGCATCTTAAAGAGAGGAGTGACGCACATGCACCGCCGTACTGCAGTCTTTCTGATATTGACGTGTACGCTCGCGGGGGCGGCTGTCGAAGTCTACGTCGCCCCCGAGGGCACGGATGACGGACGAGGGACCCTGGAGCGTCCCTTCGCGACGGTTGAGCGCGCTCGCGACGCCCTGCGTGAGCTGCGAACGGCCGGCACGCTCGCCGGGCCTGCCACGGTATTCCTCCGCGGTGGGGTCTACGCGCTTGGGCAGACGCTGAAGCTGGAGGCCCAGGACTCCGGCAGCGCCGAGGCCCCGGTGGTCTTTCGCGCCTACCGTGACGAGAAGCCGGTGCTGAGCGGCGGCAAGGCCATCACCGGCTTCGCCGCCGGTGATGGGCCGATACTGAAAGCTGATCTCGCCGCGCAGGGCCTGAAGGGGGCACGCTTCAAGCAACTCTTCATGGGTGCCCAAAGGCAGGTGCTGGCGCGCTACCCCAACTATGATCCCGCGAACCCGATCACGGGCGGCTGGGCCTATGTCGACCCGAACGCCCCTGTTGCGGGAACGACCTGGGATGCTGCTCCCATGGGGAAACGCATACTGCAGTATCGGGAAGCTGATGCGCGGCGGTGGGCCGAGCCAACGCAGGGACGAGTCTGCATCTTCGCCGGTTTCGAATGGTGGAATAACTTCGTCCCCATCGCCTCCACGGACCCGGCGCAGCGGACGATTACCCTGGCCAATGATTGCTCGTACCGAATCAACCCCGGCGACCGCTACTACGTCATGGGCCTGCGCGAGGAACTGGACGCGCCCGGCGAATGGTGGCTGGATGAGAAGACAAGCACTCTGTGGTTCTGGCCACCTAAGCCACTGGAGGGCGAGACGGTCTATGCGCCGGTGCTGCAGACGCTCCTGCAGCTTGAAGGCACAAAGCACCTGACGGTGCAGGGGCTGGGGTTTGAGGTGTGCGAGGGCACCGGCGTGCTGATGAACAACACGGAAGCCTGTCGGCTCGCCGCTTGCACGATCCGCAACGTGGGGGAATACGGCGGCTCGGGCGTGGCTGTGTCCGGTGGCAAGAACAGCGGCATCGTCGGCTGCGACATCAGTGAGACCGGCCGGGATGGGATCAGCCTGTCGGGCGGTGACACCATCACCCGCACCCCGGCCGGGAACTACGCCGAGAACAACCACATCTGGCACACTGGCGTCTTTTGGAAGGAGGGCTCCGGGATAGCCGTCCGTGGCGTGGGCAACCGCGTTTCGCGCAACCTCGTCCACGACGTGCCGCGCTTTGCCGTCGTCGCCAACGGCTGTGACTACGTCATTGAGCTGAACCACCTGCACCACGTATCCCTCGAAACCACCGACACCGGCGCGATCTACTGCCACGCGTGGGACTGGCGAGGCACGCACGGGTCTGTCATCCGCTACAACTTCATTCATGACGTGATCGGCCGCGGCCGCGTCAACGGCGAGTGGCGGGCGCCCTATTTCGCCTGGGGTATCTACCTGGACTGGAGCGCCACGGGCACCCACACCCATGGCAACATCGTCGCGCGGGCGCCGCGGGGGGGGCTCCATCTGCATGATGGCCGCGACAACCTGATCGAGAACAACATCATCGTGGACTGCGGCGAGCAGCAGATCGAGTTCACCGGCTGGACCGTGGACCACTTCTTCTGGAAGATGGGAATGGAGATCAACGGGTGGGCCAAACACTACGACGCGGTCGCCGGCCAGCCCGCCTGGCACCGGGAGGGCAGCACGCTGCGCGACCCGCGCACCGCCGCCTTGCCCGATGGGCACACCATGCACCACAACCGGCTGCGTCGCAACCTTCTCGTCTCCCCCGGCACCACGGCGAAGGCCATCCAGTACCACAACGTCTCGTTTGCCGACAATCCCTCCGATCACAATCTCATCTGGCAGGGCGGTCACCCCGTCCGCACCGGACAGTTTGCGGTCAAGGCAACCACGGGACCGGACCTTGCTCTCAATGGGGGTTTCGAGGAGGGCGTCCCTGCGGGCCTGCCGCCGGGCTGGACCTGCCGCTTGCCCCTCGCCGCCTCGAAAGCCGAACCGGTTACCGATATGCTGCATGGGGGCCAGCGGGCCTTGCGGCTGGTTGGCGTGGGCTCGTCGGCGCTGACCGGGAGGCCGCCGTGGGAGCGCCAGGTGATGCTCGAGGGGGCCCATATCAAGACCGTTGTGCCCGGGAAGACCTACCGCTTCTCGGTATGGCTCAAGTCCGCCGCCGAGGGCACGCCCGTGACCGTGGAGGCGCTGTCGTACAAGGGCGGCGTCCACGACGTGCGCTTCACGAATCAGGTCACAGTAGGCACGGCGTGGCGCCAGTATGAGGTGGTCTTCTGCTTCCCCAAGCCGGGCGATGCCAACTATCACCCCGGCCTCGAGGACACCTTCTACGTGCGGGTGATACTGTGCCCGGACGAGGCAACGCTGTGGGTGGATGACGTGGAACTGCGGGAGGCGACCTTGCTGGACGAGTGGGCAGCCTGGCAGGCGCAGGGCATGGACCTGCACTCGGTCGTTACCGACCCCCTGTTTGTGGACGCGGCGAAGGACGACTACCGGCTCAGGCCGGAGTCGCCGGCGTTCACGCTGGGATTTGAGCCGATCCCGGTCGAGAGAATCGGCTGCTATGCCGACCCACTACGGGCCAGCTGGCCGCTCTCCTGCCAGTGAGTGCGGAATGAGCGTTCAGCGCTTGACAGTCCGGCCGTCGGCCCGTAACGCAGAAAGGTTGAATCAACCTGCGGAGAATCCCGTGCCGAATCAACTCGCAAGCACCAAGCGTCGGCAGAGTCTGGCCGAACCGGCGTCGGTCCTGGCCGCCTTGGCGGAGATCGCGCGGCGCGAGGGTACGACCGCGATGGCGCTGATGCGTCAGGGCGGTGCGTGAGGCCATCCGGAGGCGCGCCGTCGAGCCCGCCCAGGCCACGTGGCTGCGGCCCGTGGTCAGGGGATTTGCGCCGCAGCCGCCGGAGCGCTTTGCCACCGCGGCGCAACCGGCGCGGTTCAAGCGCCGTCAACGCGAGTTTGACCACGTGCTTCTGGACCTGCAACTGGCCAGTCCGGCGGCGGTGCAGGCCCGCAATTCCGTCGTCTCGGCGCACTGCACGGTACGGCTTTTGGAACTGGAGGGGGACCGTGCCAAGGCCTGAGGCGCCCGCCGCTGCTGGCCGTTCCCCTGAGGACTTCGCCGCAGTTCTCGCCAATGATATCTCCGGGGTGGGCGGACACGGCATCAAGCTCACCGGCGGCGACGATAAGACCCTGACCCCGGCCGGTAAACACGGGATAGGCCCGGGGCGCAAGTCAGCTCCGTGGGTGGTGACTGCTCAGGTCCTGGGGTTCAGGAAACGGCGAGACGGCGAGACGGTGACTGGAGGAGACAGAGAGCGAGACGGCGGATGAGGAAAACAGGGTTCAGCCCAGCCCCCGGCTGGGGCCGGACATACCGGAATGAGACTTGCCGAGGCGGGGTCCCATTCCGATCCGGCCAGGACGCGCCGGATCGCCTGGAGGGCGGCCCTGCGTGGCCGCCGCGGCGCCGACGCAGCGGCGCCCTCCAACGCCC
>CAILKC010000809.1 GCA_903834675.1 uncultured Victivallales bacterium
CCGTTGCGTAAGGTCATTGGCGTGGTCTTGTGCGTGGTCGTGTTTGTACAGGGCGCCTCGGCATTCGCCTCTTATGGGGAGGCGAGCAAGCAGAATGCTGCGATTCAGCGCTGGTATCGTAGAACGCTGCAGGACCTCCAGGCGAAACCGAGCCAGTTGTATGTAGCCTGGACGGGAGCCGTGGGCTGGCAATACCTGGCGCCATTCGGGGGCGTAGACTTCCTGAAGGGGTTCACGGCACTGGATTCGTTGCCCTATCCTTCAACCGTGTCGGGCCTTCGGCGTTTCGGGGTCAAGGATGCCTATGCGGCGATGGCCACGAATGAGAATGTCTATGTCATCGCACAGACCATGAGTGCCGGAAGTAATCTGGCCATGTATCGCCAGTATATGATCGAGCACTATGCTCTGGACGTTACCTGGCAGCGCGTTGCAACGAATCAGGCCTTTGAAGTCTATGACCTTTCCGTCAGAGCCACTCCCCCGGATCCAGAGCAGCGAGAGGGTTCCACGGCCAAACCCTAGACGCAGGACCTCTGCGTTGCCCCCGACGGCATCAACGGCAGTAGTCTCGGCTTCATGGAGTGTCCCTTTCCAACAGCGCTGAACCCGAGCCCCTGCTCCTGAACCCTCCCTGCCTGGGAGTCGCCCGTGAATGAGTGCGCCACCCTAATCGAGTTCAGGTCCATCACCAAGAGCTTTGCCGGGGTGAAAGCCCTGGCTGGCGTCAGCCTTGCCGTGGCCCGCGGTGAGTGCCACGGCGTGATGGGGGAAAACGGGGCTGGCAAGTCGACGCTCGGCAAGATCCTTGCCGGGATCTACCGCCCGGATGCCGGGGAGCTCGCCATCGACGGGCAGGTCTGCCAGTTCCACTCGCCGCGGGACGCCGCCCGCCTGGGCGTCGGCATGGTGCATCAGGAATTGGCCTTCTGTCCCGACCTGAGTGTGGCGGAGAACCTGAGCCTGGGGCAGTATCCGCGCCGATTCGGGGTGTTTACCGACCGCCCGGCCATGGAGGAGCGCGCCCGGCGTTCGCTGGCGGAGATCGGGGTCACCCTGGACGTGCGCCTGCCGCTGCGACAACTGACCACCGGACAAGAGCAGATGGTTCAGATTGCCGCTGCGGTCGGAACCGGCGCGCGCATCCTGGTGTTCGACGAACCGACCAGTTCCTTGTCCGAGACGGAAGCAGGACGGCTGTTTGGGTTGATGCGCAAGCTCCGGGAACGTGGGGTGACCATGATCTACGTCTCCCATCGCCTGCCAGAGGTCATGGAGCTCTGCGACCGCATCAGCGTTCTGCGCGACGGGACCTATGTCGGTACCCTGGAACGCGCCACTGCCAGCCGCGACGCGGTGGTTCAGATGATGATCGGCCGGGCGGTAGAAGACTACGTCCCCACCTACCTGTCGGCCAGGCCGGGCGCGGTGAGGTTGCGGGTGGAGGGCCTCTCTTCCCCGGGCAAGTTCGAGCAGGTGACGTTCTCTGTCCGGGCCGGCGAGATTGTCGGGCTGGCCGGGTTGGTGGGTGCCGGCCGCAGCGAGGTCGCGCAGGCGATCTTCGGGCTGGATCCACGGGCTACGGGGAGCGTGGAACTGGAGGGCGAGCCGCTGCGGCTTGGGCAGGTGCGCGAGGCCCTGCGGCGAGGTATCGGGTTGGTGCCGGAAGACCGCAAACGCCAGGGGCTGATTCCAGGGCTGAGTTGCAGGGCCAATCTTACCCTGGTTATCCTCGACCGCCTGAGGCGATGGGGCTTCCTCAGCCAGGCCCGCGAGAACCAGGAGGCCGGCGCCCTCTTCGAGCGGCTGCAGGTAAAGGCAGCCTCGCTGAATGCACCGGTGGCGACCTTGAGCGGCGGAAATCAACAGAAGGTGGTGATCGCCAAGTGGCTGGCCCGCTCGTTGAAGGTCCTGATTGTCGATGAACCGACCCGCGGCGTAGACGTCGGCGCCAAGGCCACCATTCACCGCCTGCTCGACGACCTGGCCCGCCAAGGCCTGGCGATCCTCCTGGTCTCCTCGGAACTCCCCGAAGTGCTCCGCCTCTCGTCCCGGGTCGTGGTCATGCGCGAGGGACGGGTCAGCGCTGAACTCCCCAGGGAACTGGCCACGCAGGAAAGCGTCATGCGGCTGATGGCAGGGGTGGCCCCAGACGCTGAATCTCTTCTCCACGCCCCGCTCGAGTCCGGCGCGCCACCTTGAAAGCCACTACCTTTCGGCGGCAGGGATGTGCACCCGAATCCGTGGGTTCGTTGCACCTGCAATCCTGCTTGCAGCCCGGGCAGTTCGGTCTATTTTGTCGAACCGGCGCAATAAGGGAGCCCGTCTGGAGCACTGAAGGCGCGCTGCGATACCAGCCCAGGGCAACGCCCTGGGAATAGGATGGTTATGGGTTTGAGCCCTGCAGGGGCGAGCTATCTGCTCTGCGTTCACGCCGAGGTCGCATGGAACGGGGCGCAGGTCAGTTCCGTAGGTGGTGACTACTCAGGTCCGGGGTTCAGGGTTCAGCCCAGCCCCCGGCTTGGAGGCCGGACATACCGGAATGAGACTTGCGGTCTTCGCGGCCTTGAGCGTTGAGCGTTGAACGTTGAGCGTTTTCCTGAAGTCTCATACAAGGGTTCAGGGTTCAGCCGGGCCCCGGGCTGGGGCCGGACATACCGGAATGAGACTTGCCGACGCGGTTCCTATTCCGATCCGGCCGGGACGCGCCGGATCGCCTGGAGGGCGGCCCTGCGTGGCCGCCGCGGCGCCGACGCAGCGGCGCCCTCCAACGCCC
>CAILKC010000810.1 GCA_903834675.1 uncultured Victivallales bacterium
GCGCCTGGGGCGGGGTCGCACTCCAGGGGAGCCCGCCGCTTGGGCTGAGACCTCCAGCGCGGGCGACAGGCGCCCGCGAAAGCGGTGTCGCGTTCGCCCGGGGGGCGGACTTGCCACCGCAGTCCATATGGCGGCGTTGTCGTCTCGACCGGTGCAATAGGGATGGGCCGTGGTATTCAACCCCAAGCCTGAAGGGCTGACATTCGCCAGCCCAGGGCAGCGCCTTGGGTTAGCATCAACCCGCAAAGTTTTCCACCCTGACGGGGTGGGAGAAGCTCAGGAAGTCCAGACCACGGGCCAGTCCTGGCAGCTTTATCGCCGGCCTTCAGCCTGCAATCCGCGGGGGGGGGGCCGGTACCCAGGGCGCTGCCCTGGGCTGAAGGATTGTGCCCCTTCGGGGCGGCCAGCAAACCTAGGCTCACTGGCGCCTGGGCGCCTGGGGCGGTTCGCCCTCCCGGGGACCGTTCTCATTGGCCGCGGTCACGGTTTCAGAGTGGGGGAACGGTTCCCAGCGCGGCCGCCGGCGGCAGCCAGCGCTCCAGGACTTCAACCAACGCCTGCGGTGACACGGGTTTGGCGATATGGTCATTCATGCCCGCCGCGAGGTAGCGCTCGCGGTCGCCCTGCATGGCGTTGGCCGTCAAGGCGATGACGGGGATGCGGGAATTGAGGACGGCGGAGTCGGGCCGGCGGATCTGGCAGGTGGCCTCGAGCCCGTCCATTTCAGGCATCTGGATGTCCGTCAACACCAGGGTATAGGGCACGGATTTGAGGGCCTTGAGCGCTTCGGCGCCGTTGGCGACCGCGTCCGCGGCCAGTCCCATCTTCTTGAGTATGCCGAGGATGACGAGCTGGTTGACGATGTTGTCCTCCGCCACCAGGATCTGTGCTTGACGGTCGGGAAGCGGTTCATGATCCCAGGAGCCGTGTGCCGCGTGACCATGGGCGCGGGCGACGCCCCGTGACGCTCCTGCAGCGCCAGGGAGAGCATGGCCCGCAGGTCCTCGTGCCGGATGGGTTTGGTGGCAGAGGCGGCGAAGCCGAGCTCCTGGAAGCGGCGGGCGTCGCCGCTCCTGCCCAGGGAGGTCAGCAGCACCATCCGGGTATCGGCCAGGCGCGGGTCGGCCCGGATGGCTCGGCCCAGGGTCTCGCCGTCCATCCCCGGCATCTGCAGGTCGATCAGCGCCAGGCGGAAGGGGTCGTGCTGCGCCAGCGCCTGGGTGAGCGCCTGGAGCGCGCTGGGGCCGTCGGGTACGGCGACTGGGCGCAGGCCCCAGGCGGCCAGGCGGGTGGTCAGGAGATCGCGAGCGGTGGCGCTATCGTCAACGAGCAGGGTGCGTACGCCCTGCAGGTCCGCCGCAGGACGATCATCCGCCGGGGCTTCCCCGGCCTGCCGACCCAGGCGCACGGTGAACCAGAACTCGGAGCCCTGGCCCTCGACACTCTCCACCCCGATCTGGCCGCCCATCAACTCTGCCAGTTGTTTCGCGATCGCCAGGCCGAGGCCGCTGCCGCCGTATTGGCGGGTGATCGAGGCATCCACCTGGGTGAACTTGCCAAAGATCAGCTCGAGCTTGTCAGCCGGCATGCCGATACCCGTATCGAGCACCGTGAAGCGCAGGAGGACGTTTTGTCGGTGCCGTTCCCACATAACACAGCTAATAACAATACTTTATAGTATGTTTTGGCACGAAAAAAATAGCTTAGCAGCGATTTACGATACATGAAATAGCCGTTAAGAATTTTGCAGCAATGGTGGCATGGACAGCGCCAAGCAACTGGAACTGGGGCCGGTGGACCGTCAGCGGTCCGCCAACTCTGGCTCGCGGGCGCCTGGGCGCCTGGAGCGGCTCGTCCTCCGGCGCGGGCGACAGGCGCCCGCGAAAGCGGTGTCGCGTTCGCCCGGGGGGCGGACTTGCCACCGCAGTCCATATGGCGGCGCCTGTGCGCCTGGGGCGGCTCGCCCTCCAGGGGGAGCGCCCCCGTCGGTTGCGGCGGATCCGGGTTCAGGGTTCAGCTGGGCCGCCGGCTGGGGCCGGACGTAGCGGAATGAGACTTGCCGCCGCGGTTCCCATTCCGATCCGGCCGGTACGTGCCGGATCGCCTGGAGGGCGGCCCTGCGTGGCCGCCGCGGCGCCGACGCAGCGGCGCCCTCCAACGCCC